>JBAWVR010000010.1:0-19784 GCA_037147155.1 bacterium
GTGTATAAGTTTTCTTCTGTGTATAAGTCCTACTTTATTAACATTCTATCCAAGTGCTATTCACCTACACTTCACAATCATTTCACATCTTATCCACACTATTTCAACATCGATCTAATCTGTTGAATTTCATTGGCGAGGTTGTTGTCGGTAGTCAACATATCTTTTACTTTATCGCAGGAGTGCATAACAGTGGTGTGATCCCTTCCCCCAAGTTTTTCCCCTATCGATGGGTAAGAAACATTATAATCTTCTCTCAATATATACATAATTACCTGTCTTGGCTTCACATACTCTTGTTTACGGTTCTTCTTATATATATCTTCTTCTGTCAAACCGTAGAAATCACTGATTATTTTAACTACATCCTTTACCGAAGTATTTTTCTGGGGTTTGGCGGAGTTTTTTATAAGGCTTTTGATATCTGTAATGTTCAAGTCTCTCCCCTTCAACTCCGTATTGCACTTGATTTGATTGATAACCCCTTCAAGTTCGCGGATGTTACCTTCAACATTGGCGGCCAAGAAGTCGATAATATCGTTTTCTAGGTGAATACCATGCATTTCAGACTTTTTACGGAAGATTTGGATGCGGGATTCCATATCTGGAGCTGGAATTTCAATGATCATACCGGAATTAAAGCGGGATTTGATACGATCCTCAATACCAGGCATAAAGTTTGGATGTTTATCAGAGGAGAAGATAATCTGCTTGTTATTATCGTAATAACTATTGAATAGATGGAAGAATTCTTCCATAGTACGTTCTTTATTGGAGAAAAATTGTACGTCGTCCACGATTAAAACGTCATATTTACGGTATTTTTCCTTGAAAGCGTTGGTAGTGTTGGAATTTACAGAGTTGAGGTAGTCTACGGCGAATTTTTCTGAGGATAGATAGAAAACCTTCTTTTCTCCCCCATCATGTTTGAAGTGATTACCTAAAGCTTGGATCAAGTGAGTTTTGCCGTGACCGGTACCACCAAAGAAAAAGAGTGGGTTGTAAGCCAAGTGGCTCTTCATGATGGCTTGGGAGGCAGCAAAGGCTAGTTCGTTGAAAGGGCCAACGACAAAAGTATCAAAAGTATATTTTGGATTTAGATTGTCTTCTTTGTTAACATAGTGTTCACTCAAAGGAAGTTGGCTGGAAGAGTTCACTGCTGGATTGGTGTGATGTTTCTTATCCCCTGCTTCGTTGTGGTTGGGATTTTTGGCTACAACATATTCAACATTGCGAATGTGTTCTCCAAAATTACGAAGACTTTTTAAAATATTTTTGTGATATTTGGTAAAGAGCCAATCCTTCACAAAAACGTTTGGTACAGCCACGTAAGCGACGCCGTCATTTTGTTTTTGGATGTAGGTATCTTTAAACCACATACTAAAATTTCCCTTGGAAACTGTTAGTTCCATTTCATTTAAAACGTTCTGCCAAAGTGTTTGATTGTCCATAATCTTTACTGCGAATTATACCTGATATTCTACTACGTAAAGACTTGTGGAGAAAATAAAAATATGTTTATAAGTTGTTGATAAAATGGGGATAGGGATTTTAGGCTACTTATCCCCTACTCTGCCCGTATTAAGGACTTGCAAAATTATTAAAAATAGTTTATAACTATTCTACTATGGCATTAGCAACAACATACAACCCAAAGAAAAAGAAGCGCGCTCGTACTCACGGTTTCTTGGTAAGAACCAAGACCAAGACCGGTCGCAACCTTTTGAAGCGCCGTCGCCAGAAAGGACGTGTTAAATTAACTACTGTTTAAAACAAACAAAACGACCCTTTTCGGGTCGTTTTTGTGTTATAATCCTCTGTAATATGATAGCTAAAACTCAAAAAGTGCCAAAAAACGAGATTCCTAGCCTAATGAAGGCCGGACGTGCCCTATCTGGGGCCTTTTGGACTGTGCGATATGGGGATAATATGGGGAAAATTGAGAAAAACCCTATATTTCTAGCCATTGTTGGACTAAAAGGCACCAAAACGGCTGTTAATCGCAATAAGATCAAAAGATTGGCTTATTCAGTGTTTGATTCTCATAAAAATGGCTTAGATAAAGGACTTTCTATTCTTTCAGTGTTTAAGGGCCAATATACCAAGGCTAAAGAACCGGAAATCAAGGCTGATCTGGAAAAACTCCTCCAAAAACTCCCAAAGGCCTAACTATTTTCAATATACGGCTTAAAATAAGGCTAGACCAAGGACCGACCTTGGTCTATTTTTTTGTCATTCCCATGAAGACGGGAATCTAGCATTAAAGACTTTCTTAACAGAAAGGTCGCCTACCCGCCCGTACCGAACGGTACATTCGGGCGAGGATTGCTTCGCAGAGCACTCAATGATAGATGGTAAAGTTTGTATATTCCCCTCTTTTGGGCTAGAATAAGCCAATGAGTTATATTTTTCACCTAATATTTTACAAGCCTCTCTACAACCTGCTGATTCTCATGATTTGGGCTCTACCTTGGTTGGATGTGGGTGTTTTAGTTGTCCTCTTTACCATTTTAGTTAAAGTTATTCTCTTCCCTGTTTCTCAAAAGGCGGCCCGTACCCAGGTGATGATGAAGGAGCTGCAAGTAGAAATGGATGAGATCAAAAAGAAGTATCAGGGCAACAAACAGGAAGAAGCCGTGCAGACAATGGCTTTATATAAAAGAAAAGGGGTTAATCCTTTCTCAAGTATTTTGTTGGTTTTGATTCAGTTGCCAATCATCTTTGCTCTCTATTACATTTTCTTTAAAGGAGGACTTCCAAATTTGGATCACAATTATCTTTATTCCTACATTCCAACCCCAGAACATATTAAGATGACTTTCTTGGGCTTTCTCGATATTACTAAACCGAATTTAATTTTAGCGATTCTCACCGCGGTTTCTCAGTATGTTCAGATTAGTATCACTATGCCTCCGGCTAAGAAGAAAGATGATAAGCCGGCTGGAGAAAGATCATTTGGAGACGAGTTGTCTCGTAGCATGAGCTTCCAGATGAAATATATTTTGCCAATTTTTATTTTTATTGGAGCGATGAATCTACCCGCTGTAGTTTCAATCTACTGGGTGACCAGTAATTTGTTTGCTATCGGGCAGGAACTTTACATTCGCAAGAATTTAAATAAAGAAAAGGAAAATATTAAGTAATTTAAAAAATTATGGAAACAAAACAAGAGAAAGTTAAGAAGTTTATAAAAGACTTTTTGGACATAATGGAGATTCCTAATGTTACTGTGGACTCTTCATTTGACGAAGAACGCGGAGTAGACACTTTTACCATCAGAACCGATTTCGGAGGCATGCTCATCGGTCGTGATGGAGAGAGATTTAGTTCCTTTGTACACTTGGTCAAGAAGATGATTGCCAAGAATGAGGGTGAGGAATACAAGGTTTCCATCGATGTGAATAATTTTCAGAAAAGTTTGACCGAGAAGCTTCGTAATAAGGCTCTGATTCTCTCAAATCAGGCCCGAGACTTCAAGAAGAATGTGGAAATGGAGCCGATGTCATCTTATGAAAGAATGATCGTCCACGACGCTCTGGCGGGCCAAAACAATATTAAGACCGAGTCGGACGGGGTGGGTAGAATGAGACATGTGGTTATCAAATATGTTGAGGATGGTGCGGAGGATAATAAGATATAAAATGCAATTGAAACAAAAGACCGGTTCGCTTCGCGAACCGGTCTTTTGTTCTGTTATTTTAATTTAAGTGACCAGAGAGTTAAATCTTTTTTATTGATGAAGACCAAATATTTTTCATCTTTGTCTAAGGCAGGATTCATAACATCCAATCCCCCCTTATTAATTGTCTCATACAATAAATTATTTTCATCAGTCTCGGTATTTATCTTCCAGATCTGATCAATAAAGGAAACTGTTCCCTGGTACCAAGCGTCTGGGTAATCATTAACCTTTAGTTCACTCGGAACGGCACAGTAAGCAACACTAACTTCTTTTTTACTCCAGACACATTTTTCTGGCAACGTCTTGAGTGTGAAGTTCTTAACCACTTTTTTCTTGGCATCATAGAAGAAAAAGTTTAAGCCCGTGTCAGTTGATTCGGAGTAGAGAAATTTTATGCCTTCCGAATTGGTATTAACTGTTAATCCGCCAATATTACCAAAGAGTTGTGTAAAGGTATTAGTCTGAGGATTAAGAGAGAAGGTATAACCGTTGGCGTAAGCCGAAGCTTTAGTAGTTAGTGAGATTGTGTCGGACTTTGGCCAAGAGGCAATCCATTCAGTCGAAGCGGAAGTGAAAATTTGTTTTTTGTTATTTAGGCTGGTGTCTGCGATGTATCCAGTTACTCCATCTGTACTTGGCGCCAAATAAAAGATTTTTGTACCAGTTGGATCAAAGGTGGCTTGAGCGACTTGATTTGGTAGAAACACCCCTTTCATCTCGTCTGAGCCGGTACTTGTTCCGGTCTTAATTTGTCCTAGGAAAGTTTGAATTACAGAATCTTCTTTGAGGTATCGCAGTATAGAGTAATCCCCTTTAGCCGACCAGGCCGATTCATATACTTTAGGAACTGTGGTGATGGTAATCTTTTTCTGGTCCTCACCCGTTACTGTTGTTTCTATTGTTTGTCCCAGAGAGCGATCGGTCAATCTAACAATTGATGTTGAGGCAGTAGTCATTAATCCAAAGCCAGCAGTTGGTTTGTTGTAGATTTGTTTTAGTGCCTCCTCTGTTGTTATGGTTGGAGTTTCTGTGTTTGTGGTTTGGTTGTTATTTGTGTTTTGATTTTGATTGTTGTTGCCTGTGGGGTTTTCCTGCCCCTCAGGACGTCCAGAAGGAAAATTCTGAGTGTTCGTTGTATTTGTATTTGTGGTGTTTTTTTGATTACCAAAATAATAATACAAGCCAACCATTCCGGCGAGAAGAATTATTATTGCTACAACAATTGAAACTTTTTTATCCATAATTTATTTATTCTTAGAACTAGCCACATCCGCCAAACTATTTAATCTCACGATTTTATCTGTTTTCATTTGGCTGGCTTGTTCTGTTAGACCAAGAGCTGTTAGTTGAGCAATGTTTTTGTCATAAGAATTTGAAACATTGTTTCTATATTGTATTACTTGCGCAGCTGTTGCGGTATTGTCATACTGGTATCTCGCGGTGTTGATTTTTGCCTCACTCATTAAAGCTTCAGAATTGGCGCTAATCGTCACTTTTTCAGTAGCAGTGGTTAACTCAGCACCAGTCAAACCCGAATTTTTTAAATTATTTGTCTGAACGCTAACGATCATGTTTTTTTGTTCCTCCACTTTGTTTACAGCTTTATTGTAGGTGGAAACACCGCCAAAGACTTCACCTTGTGAATTATTTGAATTAAATATTAGATTACCATTAGCATCCTCATTAAAAATAGCGGTACCATTTTGGGTGTTTTTTCCAACAACCACATATTGAATTTGAGCATCAGTAAGAGTGGCGGCTTTGCCAGAGTTAGCAAAATTGGTAACTTGGGTTGTTAGTTGGGTTGAAAGGCCAGCTTCCTTAGTCTCCAGACTGGTAATTTCAGCTTCCAATTGACTCTGTTCACGCATTAAAGCGCTACTTGCCCCGGTATCCCCTTCATTTGAAGGCATTTTTGCTAATTTGTCTTGAATGTCTTTAATTTGTTGTTGTTTATCGGCAATGTCTTTTTTGGTAGTTTCTAAGTCAGTTTTTGTTTTTGAAATATCGTTGTTGTCTGCCTGAATTTGGGAAAACTCTTCTCTTGTTTGGGAAGACAGGAATGACAGAGTGGTTGGGCTGTCTCCTCCACCGCTCACGGAGCCAGGGGTCATGTCTAAAACTTTCAGTGTAACCAGATTTGGGTTAATGGTGTAAAGTAAGAGCCAAGAAACTAGGGCAAGACCTAGACCAATAAAAGCATTTTTAATAATCTTAAAACCATCTTGTTTGCCAATGATAGCGTCGGTGGTAGCATAAAGGAAACCACCATAAACAATCATTAGAACAGAGGCCGCAGCAGCTACTGCGAGAACTAGATTAAATAAATTTTTTAAAAAACCACTTAAGCCACCACTAGCTAAATTGATGGCTACGCCTACAGCCGTGACGCCAGGAATTGGAGCCATCGGTGTGTAAGTTTTTGTGTTGGGTTGAAAATTAACAATGCCAAAAGTTTTTTGGATGGAGGTTAGACCAGTGAAACCGTTAGAGTTTAGAATGTCATAGACCAAGCCGGCTCTCGCGGGCTTCGCAAAAATAAAAGGCAATACCACCAAACAAGAGACTATTAATATTGTTTTAATTATTTTTTTCATACTTATTGGGACAAAATGTTTTTCAACATATCATCAAATGAATAATTACTGCTCAATGTCAAACTTGAAGTGATTTTTTGAAACATCTTATCTAGATGAGTGATGGTTAGTGACACCCCATATTTTGAAGAAATACTACTTGGAGATACCTGATATTTTTTTGAGACACTATTTTCTTCGGAAACCCAATCATAAGTCAATTTATTAGAATATTTATTAGCAGAAAAATAAAAAGGTTCGGCATCAATCTTTGAAGTCTGCTCAACGATTTTTTTGTCACTTAGTTCCCTGTTATATAGGAGTCCCAGAGAGGGGTCATTCTCATAAAACAAAATCATTGGCTTGGTGTGAGGAATAAAAGTTGTACCAGTCATAGCCAGAGCTCCCCCAGGTGACAAAACTTTTACTTTGATAGTATTACCATCCAAAACATAAGTATTATCATAGTTGCTGAAAATATTTTTACCATAGCCAGATTTATCTGAAATCAAATTGTCATTTTGATACCAATTATAAATTAGATTTCCAGATGAAACACTTTTTCCGTTGGTGGTAATTTCTGGCACAGCAATCACCTTGAAGGTAGCACCTTGGGCGGATAGTTTTTTACCTTTGTAAAATGGGGAAACATAAGAATTAGATTCCCAAATCAGAGCAACGGAACCAAGAGAAAAACTAACAGCACCAGAGAGACGAATTTTATCACTAGTAGCCAAAACATCCAGGCTGATAGATGAACCCACAGAACCAGTCCTAAAGGTCACTTCTTTCATACCAATACCCTCAGCTATTTTTTTCCCGTTTAGAGTCCAGATTATGTTATAGGTATCAATATTTTTAGCATAATCAATAGAGTTAACATTGGCCACTACGGTTGAGTTAGCCCCTGGGGTAGAAGGGTTGAGAGTAATATCCAAACTAGCCTCGGGTTTAGTTTGAGCTCCAACAACAAAAGGCACTAATAAAAATACTCCCATAATCCCCAATAAAATTTTTGTAGGAAATGACATAACTTTCTAAAATTATATCACAATCAGATTTTTTTGAACAATAACAAGTACAAAAAATCCCCCACCCTGATTCGGGATGGGAGATTAATTGTTAAGAAATTAAATTTTGTCTGGCTTTTTCGATGGCTAATAGCTGGGCTGGATCGGATGTGATAATCTGGTCTTCAGTATAAGAAGCTCTGATTTGGATGGACACATGCTTTGATCCAACAAAGAAGACTCCTTCACCCACATTGGCCTCCAAAAGTCTCATTTTTTCCTCATCTGTTAGGTTGAAGACTTTTTGTAGGTTATCGATGCTAGTTGGTGCCTGTTTCAAGAGAATCTGCATCGAAGAGTTCGTAATAATGGCCTGACCGTACTGAGATTTCAAGAAGTCATCCACATCTTGGGTAATTGTTGCGATGCCAAGGTAGTATTTACGGCCTCGTTTAGCCATTCCAAAGAGGAATGAGGCGGCATCTTCGGATTTCATCATCACCCAGGCTTCGTCTACCACGAGAAGGCGTTTTTTTAGCTTGCGACGAACAGCTGTCCAGATATGGTGAGTAATAATGTACATCGCTACCGGCTTCAAGTCGTCTTCCATGTCGCGAATCGAGAAAACAATGAATTTACCGTTAATATCGACGTTTGTGGGTTTGTTAATGAAGTTGGCCCAAGAACCCTGAGTAAATTTGTGTAGTCTCTGAAGTAGCGAATCAGAGCCTTCCATACCCGAGAGCACCATTTCAAAGTCTGATAGTAGTGGTGGTTCAATCGATGCAAAGTCAGATTCCGGGTTAATATCCTTCATGGCGTAGGTTTCAGTCACTGCCCTATCGATAATAGCATCTTCTTCTGGAGTCAGGCCGGAGAGCATGATACGGAAGAGACCAACGAGGTTGATGATGTTGGTGCGCAGAACGTCGACAGCACTTTCATCTTCTCTCGGGGTTGGTAGGTCAAACGGATTAATATTGTTAGAAGAGTTGAGGGAGATGTTGAAATATTTTCCACCTACTGCTTCGGCCATGGACTGATATTCTTTTTCTGGGTCGATCACAATCACATCGGTATCAAACATAAGAGAACGGAGGATTTCTAGCTTAACTGTGTAGGATTTACCAGAACCAGACTTGGCAAAAGTAACAGAGTTGTAGTTGTCGAGAGAGAAACGATCGAAGATAACGAGGCTGGAGTTGTCACGGTTGATACCATAGAGAATACCTTTGTCATCAGTAAGGTCAAAGGAAGTAAATGGGAAGAAAGTAGAGAGTGGGCCAGAGTTTAATTTGGTATTAACCAAGAGTTCATCAGTATTTATTGGTATCACACTACGAAAGCCTTGTTCTTGTTGGAAGAGAGCTGGCTTGATATAAATCATTCTAGATTCCAGAATTGATTTGATTTCTGATTCTAGTTTGTTTAGTTCCGCTTCAGTGTCACCATAAGTGGTGATGTATAGACCGACGTCGAAGAGTTTCTCTTGAGCGCGAGTCAACCCATCACGCAGGGTTTCAAGGTCTTGATAAGCAGTATCTAGCTTTGGGTCACGCACTAAACCTTTTTGTTCACGATCATAAATTTGAGCTTGGACTTCAGCAATTTTCTTTTGAAATTGGCGGAGAATCTGTGCCGTTTCAATTGGGTGGATGAAGATCGAGGCATTGAAAATAGCATCCATGTTGATAATCGGTGAGAACCAACCAACGTTTAGGTCACGAGGATAAGCGATAATAAAGAAAGTTCTAGCAATCTTGTCGCCGAGGTTGATTTGTTTAGGACTAATTTCGAGGGCTGATGGAGCAATAATATCTTGCAATTCCAAAGAGCCTGAATTATAAATTTCCTTAGGCAAAAAACTGCTCTGTGTTTCACTCGCCCCACTATTACCTTTTAAAAAATCGAAAAATCCCATAATTATTTTGCTTTTATTGGCTTCTCTGTGTCACCAGGATTGAATATTTTGTAAAACATTTCTACTAATTCTTCGGTACCCAAGACCACGCTACGTAGTCCACAGCTGTTTAGTCCGCCCTGAATTACCCCGATTCTCTGCTCTATTTGGGCTCGGCTTTCTTCAAAACTTTTATTTCTTTCTTCAAGAGCTGTACCTTTTTTGCCAAAGAGATTACCAAAGAATCCGCTATTGCTGCCGACTAAACCTGGTGATAGAGGCACAACTACGAAAAAAGATTTGGTCATGATTTTCCTTTCCTCGGTATACTGGCGGATGAAGTTGATGTACTCTCGAATTTGGATTTTCATCAGGTCAATAATTTGTTTTTTGTATTGTTCCTCGAGTAGAGCCACGTATGGACGAATATCCAATCTTTTTGATTCAATAAAAATTTGAGTGTCGAAATCTAGGGAGTTTAGGAAGTTTTGGAATTGGTAGATGGTAGCCATTTGTTCATCTGCAGACTTAAGATAGAAGTTGACGGAGGAAACCATAATCAAAGCGCGCAAAGAACCGTCCTTGAGGGTAAGAATACCATCTCGGACTTCTTTGATTGGAACAAAGTTTTGGGTTGGTTGCGAATTAAAATTTGAAGCCATGGGTTACAAATGTTACAGACACTAGTATTCTATCACTATTTTTGTTTTTTTTCTTGTACCTTCTGTGCGTTGGCGATATTTAATGACCAGGTCAATTGTTTTAGACGAGCTTGAGAGTTGGTGGAGATAGGCACGATTGCTTGCATGTTTTTCTCAGCTTCAATTTGGGAATCTTTTACAGGGGCTTTTACTTTCCACAGATAAAGTTTCTTAGAGAAGAAATACTTTACTGCAGCCTCTAGAGTATAGGCAAAAGGGCGACTGTTGACCTTGTAGAAAGCCAAAGTCAAACCTAGAACAATTACTGGAAGGCCGATCAAGACTGATAGAAAGATTTGCTTTAAAAAATAATAGAGGAGCAAGACAGCACCAAAGCTACCACCCAAGTAAACAAACTGTCGGACGGTTAGAGGTCCAAAGATTTTTGACTCAACCTCGATAAATTGTGGTACTTGATATTGCATGGATTAATTAAAGGTTTCGCGATACGGGTCGCTTTTGGGGGCAGTTGGTGTAGCACCAAGAGATAGCTTTTGAGGTGGAATCGTTTGACCAGTATTCTCTTTCTTGTCTTCTGATGTTGGTGGTTGTTTTAACGATTCAGCAATGTTTCTTGGAGTGGTGTACGGAGTGAGAATTTCTGTTTTAACAGTTTGATTCTCTTTGTTGGGGAAGAAAACTTTTTTGGCAGTAGGGATTGGGTTTTCTATTTCTGAGATGGAGACATCGTGATCGGCCTTGATAGGCATATCAGCGCCTGATGGAATGCCATCATTGTCAGGCAACGGGGCCACTTCTTCTAAATGGTTTTTGACTGGAGCAAATATTTCCTCGTCAGCTTGCCTTAGTACGTCGTCGGCTTTTTGTGGAGGAAATCCCCCTTCAGTAGTTAAAAACCCTTTTACTTCCTGTGGTGTTTTGAAACCGGTTAGAACAAGAAGAATAGCAGATTCAAGAGTAGCCACTTGATTGATCATCAGACCATTCTTTTTACTGATAGCTTGGATCTTTGTATCCAAATCAGCTGAAAGAATAGCCTCACGCAGTTCTGTTGGTAGGAGTTCAAATCTATCTTGTGCTAATTGTTGTATTTCTTCGTTGTTCATAATTTTAATCACCTAATTGACTAACATATTTTACGTTGCCTTCATCTAAGAATGCTTCAAAGTCTTCCATGCCCTTACCTTTATTTTTTGGGTCTTTCATGAAGTTAGAAAATCTCTTTCCATATTCTGCTTCGCTTATTGTTCTCACCTTCAATCTTAACTCATTTGCTAGTTTTGTTGCCAATTCCTTTTCATTCTTAGAGCCACTGAACATTTTTTGATTCTCTTTTAGGGCGATTTGTCTCTTCACCTCTGCACTCTTTTCAAGTGCTTGCTCCTTAGCTTCTAGTTCTTTCATGCTCATTCCTGAGTATTCCCGAGCCTTCTGATCAGTTACGCGGTTTTTAGCTATTCCCGCTACGTCTGTGACGAGGCCTCCATCCTCATCTTTCATTTCATCGGTATTAAAACCTGCCGCTTGCAACTGTGTAAACATCGCCTCAACCGCAGCTTTAGTGGCATCTAGGTTTGTCTGGTCAGCAGCCATGACTGCGTTTATGGAAGCAATAGTCTGATCAAGTTTGTCTGACTCAGATTTTATGGCGGCTTTTTCTGCACCGATCTGAGTTATTCTCGCAATGTTCTTGCTCTTCTTTGCAGACAGTTCAGTTATTCTAGTAAGTGTCTTAGTATCTTTGACTGGTAGAGCCTTAAGATTGGTTAATTCCGTATCAATATATGTATTTTCTAAATCGAGTCTGGAGTTTTCCTTTTCTTTAGCTTCCCTCTCAGTAGCTTTCTCAGCTTTTAATTTAGTATTGGTATTAACTGCTTCCTTGTGTTCCTCCATTTTTTGGCTAGCCTTATTATTGGCTGTTTGTACAGCTGTTGCTTGGGCTAAAAGAGGAGCTTGGGTCTGGAACAAGGCGCTAGCTGTAATTGCCGCCGCCTCGGTCTTTATTTTTGTTGCTGTTTCCTCACTATTCATATCTTCTTTGATCGATGCTTGAGCATTTTTTGTATTCTTATGGGCCTCAGTAGCCTTTTCATAGTCCTTCATCATTCTTTCTCGAGTGTCATCTTCAAGTTTCTTTGCTGAAGCTTTATTTCTAGCTTTAATTGCGTCACGACCAGTCTTGTCAACATTGTCTATTTTGTCAGTAAAATTTCTTTGTATCATTGTTCTTCCATCAGTGTTTACACCCAATAAACCATTGTCGCTGAAAGCGCCTTTCATTCCCTTGTCGACAAGTTTATTACCGGTACTTGGGAGATTGTTGGCCACAAAGCCTCCAGCCAACTTTTGAACACCAGTGAGTCTGGCAGCCAGGGCGGTATTACCAGCTGCGGTAGCAGCACCTGCCCCAAGAGCCGCACCACCAGTCACTACTGCCGCTGTACCAACAGCAGCATACTTGACTCCAGTCACTACGGCGGTCTTTACAGTTTCCACTACAGCCTGTCCCCACTGACTAGAGTACTTTTTAATAAACATACCAGCGGCATAAAGAATACCCATGAGTAAGAGTGGTAGGAAATAATCAGATAGACTAATATCTGGTCTTTTAAGTGCGGCTGTCCAGACCGTTTCAAAGGCCCGGCTATTCATAATGGAAACAACTACCAGCAAAAAGATGAGAAAGGCTGGCAAAGCAATCATCTGTCCGGCCATTTCTCTCCACCAACCATCATTCAGCTCCTTTAATTGCTTGCTAGTGTCTTTAAAGACTGGTCCCAAAAAAATAATTGGTGAGGTGATCATAAGAATAATCAAAACCATAAGTCGAGTAGCTAATACCATGATCGCTTTTGAAAAAACAATTATACTCACTATGTATAGGGCAATGGTCAAATACACCATAGACATCATTTTTATGGCGGTACCTAAATCAAAACCTATCCACTTACCGGAGTCCATCATAAGTTTTCCTGCCCCAAAGTGAGTTGAAATATTTTCTCCAATATTAACATCACCATGCATGGCAGTAATAATGTTGGAGTAAATGGTGATAATAAATAGATTACTAATATCGATAAACACTCTAACGAAGAACAAACTGAAGTTAGTCAAAACACCAGCCACAATAATTTTAATTATTAACCCAGTGTTTACTTGGTCATCGCGATTGAGAATAATTTTAATAGCATGAAACATTAAAAGGAAAATAATTCCAATGTTTAAAATATCGCGAAAGATAATCCAACCAAACTCGATACCGTCACCAATCGGACTGCCGGATCCAAGCAAACTACCATCGACGGAAAAGTTGAGTAAACCATTAAAAATAATGATGACCAGTTCATTGATAAAACCAAAAATAGGAAGAACAACAACGGTATATACGAATACCATGATGCGTATTTGAATACCCTCCAACCCTCCAAGTATTTCATATCCATCCATTAAAACACCTGCTGCAGGAGAAACTGTGGATATTACAGTCTTGGCGACTGTTTTAGCAGCCGAGCCCAATGTCGAACCAGTACTTGCGGCCGGGGTACTCTGAGCATTAACAATAGATACCCCAACGAAAGTTTGAGACGCTGAAAAAGACAAACTAATCGGTGTGAGAATAGTTGCCTGAAACACAATAAAGAGTGTAACCAAGAAAAGAAGAAACTTTTTCATTCTTACTAAAGATTATATCACATGCTAAAAAAAAATACAGAAGTTTTTCACTTCTGTATTTTTTCTTTTACTGTGGAATGCCGTAAACTTCTACTTCAGACAATTGTATCGTTTGAGGGGTCTCTTCCAGTCTCTCAATTCTCACAATCCGACCAATAATTTTTAGATTTGGATCGATTAGGGATGAATCAAGCGATTGTAAATCTTCGGCTGTAGCAATTATCTCTGGGCTAGTCCAGGAGACCATACCATTTCCATTAGCGACAACTATTCGGAAGTGTCCGAGTGAAGTGTCTGGGGGTATAGAAACAGGTTTCCAAATATTGATTTTAGTAATTTGATAGTTTTTACCGAGGTCAATTTGCCACCAGGGCTTTAACATACTGTTAGTATGAGAGTAGGTGTTTTTTAGGCCATCAATAGCCAATTCTGCAGTTTCATTTAATGTAGCATCCTGACTTTGGCTGGCTTTGCTGGTCAACGCCAGGTTGACTGTCTGTAGATTCTTACCTATAGCACTTTGCTGTTGCTGTTGAATATCATTGGCAATTTGTTGTTGTAGAGCCTCATAATCTTGCATACTTTGTTCCATGGCTGCCTGTTGGGCACTAGCAGTGTCGGCACTCAGGTTGGCAACGTAACTACTATTACCTGTACCAGAGCTACTCCCGGCTCCAAAGAGACCGCCGGCCGAAGACATAACCTTTTTGATGAGCTGACCAGCCAAAGCAACGAGAATTTCATTGATTTCATCGGCAAATTGTAGTCCCCAGAGGTCAGTGCCAGTCACATCCTGAAGCTGTTTCTGAATAACAGTACCAGGAGTTTTAATGGTATTAGCTCCCTCGGCACACTGTTTTGGCTTCATATTTTTACAGCCGTTTGAGCTAGCTTGTTGCTCGGCATTATATTCTGCACGATCCCTTTCTCTTGCAGCCCAGCTTGAATTGTCCCCTTCTGAAGCCACAGCTGATGAAGCATCTTGTTCGTCCAGACACTGGGCTGCTTCATATTTATCACAGCTAGTCCAGGACATAAAACCACTACCCCAATCAAGCACCTTCTTGTCTTTGGCATTGCGACCCATGAAGCGTACGGTTAATTGGTTTTCAGCCTGCATCCACGAGCCAACGTAATTTTCTTGAGGATTCATAATAGCATCTTGCATATTGCGGTAAGTATCAGCCTTAAAACTCTGGGCATTCTGAATAATGTTGGTTAAAGTACATTTAGCCGGACGGTAATTCATAAAGCTCTTAGATAAAGAAATCTTTATGTCCAAGCTATAAGGGTCACACAACCAACCAAGCTCACTTCCTTCAATAAAACGGCCAATTTCCTCATTTAAAGTTTGGACGAACAGACCTTGTGGGTCTTGTAAAAAGCCCGGCTTGCCTTCAAAACCGTTGTTGATCCACTCCACGATACTGACGGTGATTTGGCGAATTATGGCCTGAGCCGCAGCTTTAGCCACACCGTCCAGTACCCACTCCTTTAGATCCATAGATTTTTCTGCAATAAAACTACCTGTATTACTAACTACGTCAGCGATGTTCTCAATCCAACTTCCTTCGTCAGCTGGCTGGTCACTATAGTCAATAACTGGGAAGGTTGCCTGGGCAACTTTGTTTGGAACCAAAACACCAAAAGGAAAAACTAAAGTAAAAATTATAGTCAGGAGTAGGATATTTTTGAAGAAAAAATATTTTTTCATTGTGTTGTTTATATTTTACCAGAGAAATTAGTTTTGGCCTAGTTTTTTTACGATATTAATATTTGAAACCATTTTTTGCGCATATAAGACATAGTCTTGAATACAATAAATTATATTTGTCGGGTCATTAAAGCTGCCCTGCATGATTTTGATATTCTCTCCCACTCTTGAAACATTATTTACTAATTCTAAATGAAGCTTGATTAAACTCTTTGGTATTTCTATTTTCTTTAATGCTGCCGTGGTCTTTTGATAGCCAATAACTATCGAGTCAAGTTTTTTTAATTCGCTTTCATCATAGTTTTGCAAAGCATCTTTTATTATCTGAACTTCACCAATCTTGGCCTCAGGAGCTACCTGGGCCACACCGATAGCTGCCCGAACATCAGAAACATACTTTCTAAGCACATCACGAGTTACCTCTGTTTTCGTGTTGATATTTAAGTCTTTTTCGGTGTAAGTGGTGTATTTTGCGGTTGGTTTGATCGACTGTTCCTTCTGATTGTAGATAGAGTCCCCCAAAGCAGTGGCTTCTTCTGGAGTCATGGAGCCTATTTTCCCGCTAGCGTTAAAATAGTTAAGATAAAAAGTTTTAGCTAGTTCAGTCGTGATGTTTTTATTTGTTTCTTTAGTACCTTGTGAATCTTTTGTAGCCCCGGTGTTGATAACCGTTTTTTCAATCAATGAGTCATTTGGGCCTTTGACTAAAGGATTTCGATTAGCTTTAACCTCGTCACCATCTTTTATACCATCGCCATCAGCGTCTGCATTATTAGGGTCAGTTTTCCAGATTATTTCTTCCCAGTCCTTCAAGCCATCATTATCAGAGTCTTTTTCAATAAAAGTCTGATCGGTCATTTTTTTTTCTTCTGGAGAAATAACCTTAGCACCTTGTTTGCTAGTGTTGGCATACCAAAAAGCTCCAAAAACTAATCCACAAGCGAATAAAACTGAGATCACCGTTAAGATAAATTTTTTGGAGGGTAAAATGTTCATAATATAGATGAATTATAAACTAAATAGTTTCTTTGGTCTAGCTTGTTTATTTTGACGAGCGAGGAGCGAGTGAAAGAGTAATCTCTTTCACGTCGTCCGAGCCGAAGTCAAACTACAAGGTATTAATATCACGTAGCTTATTGCACCAAAGGTGAGCTCTCGAATCTCTTTGCACCCAGAGCTTGCTCTCGGGCCTATACCTTTTATTTTGGAGATGATACAATAATTGAGAAAGTTATATTATTTAACACTTAACCTCATGTTTAAAAGAAAAATATTTTTTGTATTACTGCTGTCAATTCTGTTTTTGGGCTGTTCAAACACACTTCGGGCCGAAATTATTTCACCAGGTTTAATTATTGATATATTGATTGCAGGAGATATGGTGGCTAAAGACAAATTAACTCAAGCCAGAGCCTTATCTTTGGCTCTGAAAACAGGTTATTTTTATATCTATAACCCTGTTTTTAACAGAAACCTGACATTGGGAATGACTGGTAGTGATGTTATGGCCTTGAAGCGAGTGCTCAATACTGACGAAGCTACAGCCATGTCTTATACCGATGGATCAATTTTTGGTCCGAAACCAGAACTTTTTGACCAGGAAACATTTGATGCTGTAAAGAAATTCCAAGAAAAATATTCTGATGAAATATTAAAACCAAATAATTTAACCGAAGGCACTGGTAATGTCGGTGTTTCTACTAGAGCCAAATTAAATAAAATTGAATTTGAAATAGAAATTCGTGCTTATGCTATTAAGTATAATATTCCACTTAGCAAATTGGCACCATATTTGGTGAGTGATAGTGGAACATCTACGTCAGGCGGTGCTACCGGGTCCGTCGTTCAAGAGGATCAAACCGTTCAGATAAGAAATTTAGTTAGCTCGATTTTCTCCGGTAGTGGTGATACTAGTGCTGTTAGTGTATATAATGTTTTTAATGCAGGTAGTAATAGTGGAGAGACTGCAACTAATCCGTTACAGGTTCAAGTTATGTCAAGTAATTACTCACCAGCCGCGTCCTCTGATCCTTTTGCTGACGGAACAAATGCTGCTAATTCAAATCCTTACTATTACAATAATAGTAACAGTACAACAAATAATAATTATTATTACGGAAGTTCAACCGATACTACCCTCTCTAATTCCAACGGTGGAGATAGTGATTCCAGTAGTAAATATACTTTCGGTGGAAAAATTGTAGACGTTAGGTACTGTGGTAGTACTGGAGATATTGCGGCCTCCATCGAGGAATCAAAAGATAATGGTTCGACCACGGTTAATATTTACTTCTTTGATTCAGGAGAATCAGCAGCCAAAGGAATGTCTGTTATGGGGTATGCCTCACAGTCTCTCACCTTCTGTGCTACTTGTAAAAATAATGGTAAGTATGGATGTTACAAAAACGGAAAGAAAGTTATCGCTTATTACTACACAAAGTAAAAGTAAAACAAAAAACCGCTTGAGCGGTTTTTTTGTTTTATAAATTCTTTACGAGATTTAACCAGTCTAAAGTTTGTAATCTTTCCGCCCGAATATCTGGAGGAAGATTAATTTTTGTTAGAATTTTATCAGCATCCTTTATTTCCAATTCAGTCTTAAGGTTGCCAGCCAAAGTTTTGCGTTTGTGAGAAAAACCGGCACGGAGAATGGAGAAGAATTTTTCTTCACTCTCTCCTTCTAGTCGGTCACGAGAAATATTTTTGACCACAACAATGGCGGAATCAACATTTGGTTGTGGGTGAAATTGTCCGCGAGAAACTTTGTGCACAAAAGTAGGATCACCAAATATTTTTATACTTTGTGACAGAATACTTTCCTTACCATCACGTGCCACAATTCGCTCAGCGACTTCTTTCTGGACGAGGAGAGACATGGTCTGTGGCTGATTATTCTCGGTCATAAACTGACGAATAATCTGCCCAGTAATATTGTAAGGAATGTTGGCTGAGATTTTGTACTTAGTTTTTTCAAGACCAGCATCGGATAGTTTAAACTCCAGAATATCTTTGTGTATCAGCTGCAATTTTCCTTCAGCGATTTCCGTTTTAAAATTGTCTGACAACCAAGTAAAAAGATTGTCGTCTTTTTCTACTGCGATTACTTTCTTGGCGGTTTGGAGTAGATATTTTGTAAGAGCACCATAGCCAGGGCCAATCTCTAGAACTGTGTCGGCGTTATCTATGTCGGCCGAAGAAACCATGGTTTTCAAGGCGATTTCAGATTTTAGGAAATTTTGACCGAGGGATTTCTTGGCTCGGAAATGTGTTTCTTTGAATTCTGTCATGACCAAAGAACTTTATCACACATTGGAGGTAAAAATCAAAAAGATATCGTTTTGAGATAGTTTCTATTTTGATGCCAGTAAGACCTTATGGCCCGAGAGAGTAAGTCTTCAGTTGGAGCAAAATCATCTGTTAGTAAAGTGCTATTTTCAGAATCTTTGATTAATTGATCAACTCTTTCTTTAGGCAATAAATATTTTTTGATTGTTAGGTCATTTTCTACAAGTTTAGTCGTCAAGTCAGAATCATTTGGTGTCGCTGTCTTTTTGCCAAAAATAACTATGTTCTGGATTTCCGCTGGTTTGCTGCCAAAAGCAAAAATATCACTAATAAAAAAACTTTTTGATATGGTTTTGATTACTGAGTATAAGATATCAGTGCCAGGGCCTTCGGTAGTACCAATAAAATTTATAGCATAGACACCATCAGATGTAAGTTTAGTTTTGACTAATTCATTAAATTCATAAGTCATTAAATGCCACGGAACAGCGATAAAAGAATTGTAAGCATCGCCAAAAATAAAATCATACTGTTTTGTTGATTTAGATAAATTTATTCTCGCGTCCCCTATCTCTGTCTCGATGGGATATTTTTTTAAATCAAAATAATCTTCAGCAATTTTTTTTACTTCAGGATCTATTTCCGAGACAATGATTTCTGTTTTAGGTAATAGACTCTGACAATATTTTGGCATGGAGTAAGAACCTCCGCCAATATAATACATTGAGGAAATATTTTGTTTAACAAGTGACAAAATCGGACAAAGAGAGGTGTAAGAAAAATGTATGTTACCAGATGTAGCTTCGATACTGTGAGCATCCGTATCTAAAAAAAGAAATTTAACCGGCACCTTATTATAAGTTGTCGATATTATTTTACTGCTATAGTAAGCTGTTTCTTTTTGAAAGATAACATTTTTAGATTGGGCAATACTGCTGTTGTAAAAATATAAAAATATGATCGCTAGTAAACAGACTAAAAAAAGCGAAGCTGAATTCTTTATTGATAAATATTTTATATAGAATAGACCATTAATCAATAATATGAGTGATACTAAAAACAAGGTATTCGAACTACCCAAGTATGATGTGAAAAAGAAGCCAGTCAAAAACACTCCTAAAATACTGCCAACAGACCAAACGGTTGATAGGGTTCCATAATGTTTTCCTAATGTAGAAAAGTCCTGACTATATATTTTTAGTAAGGCTGGCTGAATGATTCCAAGTATAATAGCTGAAGGTAAAAACAAAAAACAAGAAACTAGGATATTTAAATAAATG
>JBAWVR010000011.1:0-19274 GCA_037147155.1 bacterium
GAATTAACTACAAAACTCCACAGGAGATGGTGCCAAGGTATTGACTAGAATACGGCTATAGTAAACTTTCCGGCTCGACATCAATAGAAAAAACTGGTGGCAGATTGCGGAGTTTATCAAGTAGATTTTTATCTGGCCATTTTTCGCGAGGAATTTTCAAGAGTCCGTTCATAATAAGTTTTCCAGTCGGACCAGGCACAAACGCTGGGAAGACATCAATCTGGTATGGCTCCAAAGTGGTTTGAAGTTTTTCCATTTCAGCAATCACGGCCGCCTTGGTTCCAACTAGGGAGATTTTTATCATCGCCGAAAACGGTGGATAGGAGAGCTCTTTGCGGGCAGAGATTTCTTCACGATAAAAATCAGACAAGTTACCCTTGATGGCATAGTCTAAAACTTTTTGGTCTGGGTTACGAGTTTGGAGAATAAAACAACGAGTGGTCAGAGAACGGATTTTCAAAATAATATTGATAATACGTTCATTGATACGAAAATCTGGCATTGAGAAAAAAGAGTCCATAGACACGATAGCGGAGTTTTGAATTTTCTCGGTAATGTAGGGTAGAGCCATCTCAGTACCAATCATGACCGATCCCGGTGAAGCCAAAAATCTATCGGCTATTTCACAAGCACGTTTGTGACTGCTGGCAGTATCGGAGTCCAAGCGAAAGACGGTCATGTTGGGATAAAGTCGATTGATTTCTTGTTCTATCAATTCTGAGCCGATGCCTAGAGTATTCAAACGCCAACTATCACATTTACGACATTTTTCATCAGAATCGCGGCGTTCTCCACATCTGTGACAGAGGAAGAAATTGGCTCGGCCAGTATGGAGAACGGTAGGTGAGTCACAAATATTACATTTAACAATGGTATTGCAATCAGCACAGACGGTGATTGGGTGTAGTCCGCGACGAGCAGTAAAGATAAACAAATTTTCGCTGTTATCTTGATTGGTGGAGAGTAAATCTTTTAGATCATTAGAAATAATTTTGAAAGCGACTTTCTTGCCATCATCTTTTTCGCCGGTCGGACGGGTACGCATATCAATAATGCGTTGCTCTGAAGTAGTGAGCGAGCGGAATTTGCTTGGATAGATTTCATGTATGTCTCCATTTTTGAAACGCCACAAAGTCTCGGTGCGAAGTAGAGTATCACCAAGAAGAAGTCTAACGCCCATTTTCTCACACAGTTTTTCGGCAAAGAAACGAGCGTCCAAAAACGGTCGGTGCTGACTCTTGTAAGCTCTGGCACTTTCGCGGTCAATAATTATGGTGCCCAAGTCAGTACGTGGCAGGGCGAGAAACGATGGAGTGGTCAAGACGAAGACGCTGTGTTCTTCGGCAATAATCTTGTTCCAGCCAGCCATGATTTCTTTTTTGGTTAAACCACCGTGGAGGATAAAGGTGTAAGTCTCAATGCCTTTATTGAGAGTTTCAGCTGCCTTCTTGAGTTCTTGAATAGTGGGGAGACAGAGGTAGACAGATTTACTTTTGGCAAACTCTTCGCGTATCACACTCTTGTAATGAGCATAACGTTCATCATCATCAGTTTGAATGATGAATTTTTCGGCCATTTCTTTTTTCTTATCAGTCAGTTTCGGAGAAGAAACTTTTTCCAAGTTTTCCAAAATAGCGCTAGGTAAGGAAGAATATAAAACCGCACCAGTAGCACTAGCGATTTCTTCACCGACTACTTGGCAGGCTTCAATAAAGCCCGGCAAGAAAATATCGGCTGGCTTTTTGCGAGAGATTTTTTTGATAGCGTAATCAAAATTTTTGATACTGGATTTTTCTTCCAAAACATCTTGGCAGGAGACGACGATGCCAGGAATATTGCGGTTGCGGAGAGGCACAGAAACCACTGAACCAATAGGGAGTTGGTCTGCTCCAAAATATGTCAGTTTTTCCCTGGCAATACCGCGGGAAATAGGTATAACGCCGATGAGTTTCATTACCTATATAGTGCCAGTAAATTGGGGAAATATCAACCCGGTTGTAGATTTTACCATTGAAAACTGAAGTTTTCGAAAATCGTAGTCAAAAACAGTTTTATAAATTTAAATCTCTCGTGTGTATTACTGGTTTTTCTTAAAAACCGATGGTAAAACTCACAACGGGGTCAACCCGGTTGTGAGATTTGGCATTGTTTTTTCAAAACTAACCATTTTGATATCAGACTTTCCTTTTCTTTACGAGACCAAGTTACTCAGCTTACTTAAAAGCCTTGCTTTTGATGCCAAATTCTACAACGGGGTCAACCCAGTTGTGTGAATTTCCAAGACTAGGGTTTAAGGTTTTTTGTTGTTATAATTAAACCATAATACTAAACACACAATAATATATGGTAAATTTTTTTGAAATATTCGGTTTTGCGTCTAAGAAAAATAAAGAGCAAGAAGAGGAAGAAAAGGCTGGGGCAAAATTAAGACGAGAGGGAATCAGATTCGAATTGAATTCCAATAAAGCTGAAGAAGGTATGGTTGTGATGAGTTTTGGTTTTGAAACCAAAAGACTTATTTTGAAGAAAATAACTGACGCCGGTTTGTCGGAGGGTGGTTTGATTTGGTGTAAGAGATTTGGTAAAGATGGGAAAATTAGTTATGACACTTTGGATTTTCGTGAGTTGAATAACTCGACTGTTTCCGTAAAAAAACCAGAGCCAGATATTTCGAGAGGTGAGATTTCTGACAAAAGTTTTGCTGCAGAAATATTAAAAGGCATCGAAATTGGCGGAGCTCTCATCTCTCCATCAGGTTCAATCCGCGAGATTATCGATATTGATGTTGATAAGAGAGCCGATAGCGACGGAGCTTTATTTATGAGTAAAGTCGGCGGAGGTTTTGAAGTAATTGGTCTTGACCGATTGGCAGTTAATAAAAATAAGTTTTTGGCTATATTAACCGCAGAACAGATGGAAGAAGTAAAGGAAGACGCTGAGGCTTTAGTTAATAATTTTTCTTTTACTGATGAAGCAGATCGAAAGAGAAAGATTAAGGAAAATGAAGGAAAGAAACTAAGAGATAGTATCATGAATTTTACTCGAAAGAGCATGCCAGATGTGTACAAAAAATTGGCAGAAAGATATCAAAATCGCCAGTAGTTTTTTTACCGCTTTGTGCTATACTGTGAGCAATTATAAGGCAATAATAAATTTTTTATGGCATACGATTTTACAAAATTTAAAACTGAATCAAAAGAAATCGAAGAGTGGCTACGTAAGGAGTGTCAGAGTATTCGTACTGGACAAGCGGCACCGTCAATTCTCGATGGCGTCATGGTAGAGGCTTATGGTCAATCCATGCCGATTAAGCAGGTGGCCGGTATTACTATTGAAGATGCTCGTTCCATTCGTATCAGTCCATGGGACACCAGTGTGACCAAAGCGATTGAAAAGGGAATTATGGTGGCGGATCTTGGTGTGTCTGTGTCTTCTGATGATAAGGGTGTCCGAGTATCTTTTCCAGAATTGACCGCTGACCGCCGTGTGACTTTGCTCAAATTAGCCAAAGGTAAGTTAGAGGAATCTCGCGCTACTCTGCGTGCTCTTCGTAATGTCACAATGACAGATATTGAAAACAAAGAAAAAGAAGGTGGTATGGGTGAAGATGAGAAGAATCGTTATAAGACAGAGTTACAAAAAATGGTAGATGCAACAAATGCGGTGTTGGAAGAAGTTTTGAATAAGAAAGAAAAAGAAATTTCTCTCTAGTTTCTAGTTGATTTTTAGGCAGTACATAATCACAATTAAATGACCGTTATAATTTTTATTTTCATATTGGCACTTTTAGTTTTTATTCATGAACTTGGTCATTTTTTGGTAGCCAAAAAATCAGGTGTTCGTGTTGATGAATTTGCCATTGGTTTTCCACCAACCTTATACAGTAAACAGATTGGAGAAACAAAATATTCCATCAACATGATTCCATTTGGTGGTTATGTCAAAATTTTTGGTGAAGATTATGATAGTTTGGAAAATGATCCAGACAAGGCTCGTAGTTTTGTTTATACCAAGCGCTGGAAACAGGCTTTGATTATTGTAGCGGGTGTTGCTTTCAATATTCTCTTAGCTTGGCCATTCTTCACCTTATCTTTCTGGGGAGGTTATATGGCCTTATCTCAGAATAAGAACTTTGTTGATAACGCTACAAGTAAATCTATTGTGATCTTGAATACTTTACCTGGTTCTCCGGCCGAAAAAGCTGGATTTAAGGGCGGGGAAGAAGTCATCGCTCTAAAGTCCGTCTTGGGTGAAGAAGTCAAAGATTTAACTGTAGAAAAATTTCAGTCATTCATTTCTTCTCGAAAAATTAATGAAAGTGTAGTTTTGACATATTTATCTGGCAAGCAAACTTTGTACGCCACTGTTACACCAAGCTCCGTCAGTTCTTCTAGCCCTAAAATGTTGGGTGTTGGTTTAGCTGAGGCGGTCAAGGGAAGATTGCCATTTTTTACCGCTATATATGAAGGCTTTATTTATACTTTTAAACTTTTCTATTTCAGTTTTATTAATTTGGCTGTATTTATCGGTCACGCGATTATTGGACAGGCTAACTTTTCTCAAGTCTCAGGACCAGTTGGACTAGCCAAGATGGTGGGTACGGCATCGAGTATGGGATGGGCTCAATTATTTAATTTCATAGGAGTTATTTCTGTCAGTCTCGCTGCTCTTAATCTCTTCCCGTTTCCAGCTCTTGATGGTGGAAGATTAATATTTATTGGTATTGAGGCCATCATCCGTCGCCCGATCAAACCGGTGGTGGCGGTGGCAGTGAACGCTGTCGGTTTTCTACTTCTGATTACCCTTATGGTGGTGGTGACGGTCAAAGACATAATTAAGTTGTTCTAGTTTAGAAAACAGGGCCGATTCGCGAAGAGCGAATCGGCCCTGTTTTCACCATTTGTCCAGATTGCCAAGACGGCCTTTTTCGCATAGAATTATAGGCAAATGAAACAATCACAAATTTTTACCAAAACCAGAAAAGAAGCCCCAAAAGATGAGGTTTCTAAAAATGCGCAATTGCTTATTCGCGCCGGTTTTATCAATAAAGAAATGGCGGGTGTTTATGCTTATCTACCCCTCGGTCTTCGTACAATAAAAAAGATTGAAAATATTATCCGTGAAGAAATGAACGCGATCGGTGGACAAGAGTTAGTTATGACTGCTTTGCAGGAAAAAGCGACTTGGGAACCTTCTGGCCGCTGGAGTGACGAAGTGGTTGATAGCTGGTTTAAAACTGAATTAAAAAATGGTACCAAATTGGGACTAGGTTTTACTCATGAGGAACCGATGACTCTCATGATGCGAAATCACATCCGTTCTTTCCGCGACATGCCGGTTTCTGTCTATCAATTCCAAACCAAATTCCGCAACGAGGCTCGCGCTAAGTCTGGTATTATGCGCGCTCGTGAATTTGTGATGAAAGATTTGTATTCTTTCTGTCGCGATTTGGCGGAGCATGAAGTTTTCTATGAGAAAGCCAAGCAAGCCTATGTCAATATTTTCAATCGCTTGGGTATTGGCGAAAAAACTTACATCACTTATGCTTCTGGTGGTTCATTTAGTAAATACTCTCACGAATTTCAAACTATTTCTCCAGCTGGAGAAGACTTGATTCATATCTGTGACAAATGTCACATCGCTGTGAATAAAGAAATTATGGCCGATCTCAATCAGTCTTGCCCTGTCTGTGGTGGTAAAGACTTGCATGAAGAGAAGGCAATTGAGGTAGGAAATATTTTTACTCTTGGAGAAAAATTTTCATCTGCTTTGGAATTAACTTTCTTGAATGAAAAGGGGGAAAAGAAGAATGTCTTTATGGGTAGCTATGGTATTGGTCCAGCTCGCTCCATGGGTACGATTGTGGAAAACTTGTCTGACGACAAAGGTATTGTTTGGCCTGAATCCGTGGCTCCATTTAAGGTTCATTTGATCGAAATTGGTGGAGATAAAGATGTTGTTAGACAAAAGACTGAGGAAGTATATAATATGCTTAGTAAGGCGGGTATAGAAGTCCTTTGGGATGATCGCGATTTGCGACCGGGGGAGAAGTTTGCTGATGCCGATTTGATCGGTCTACCTTTCCGTGTGGTAGTTAGTGAAAAAATGATCACCGCTAAAACACTGGAGATAAAATCCCGCCGAGTCGAAAACAGTGAAATCATCAAAGAGGAAGAATTACTGTCAAAGTTAGCATAAATAAAAATGATTAAAAAACTATTCAAACATTTAAAAGATAAGGTGAACAATTCAATTTCCAATGATATTGGTATTGATTTGGGTACTGCCAATTCTTTGGTGTATTTGAGTGGTAAAGGTATTGTAGTTAATGAACCATCAGTGGTGGCCGTCAATCAGAAGACTGGTCAGGTAGTAGCTGTGGGTAGTGCCGCCAAAGAAATGTTGGGACGAACGCCTTCACATATTATTGCTATTTGTCCGTTGGTAGACGGCGTGATCTCTGATTTTGAAGTAACTGAAGAAATGATTGCCCACCTCATGCGCAAAGCCGAAGAGTTTACCAATAAGAAATTTCTAGGTCCGCGAGTGGTAGTGGGTGTGCCGTCAGGTGTGACCAACGTTCAGATCCGTGCCGTTCGTGACGCTGCTCGTAATGCCGGTGCTCGTGAAGTATACATTGTTGAAGAACCGATGGCTGGAGCGATTGGTATTAAACTCCCGGTGCGTGATTCTTGCGCTTCCATGGTGATTGATATTGGTGGTGGCACAACAGATATCGCTGTGATTTCACTCAGCGGTATTATTCGCTCCAAAAATCTAAACATTGCTGGAGTAAAATTAAACAACGATATCATTGCTTATATTCGTAGTGAGTTCAAAATTTTAATTGGTGAAAAAACCGCTGAGGCCATCAAGATTTCTATTGGTTCTGTAATCCCTATGGGCAAACCGGCCGAAGCTTCTATTAAGGGACGCGACTTGGTGACCGGTCTACCACGCGAAGTGATTATTACCGATGCTGATATTCGTGAAGCTATGGCTCAATCCATCGACTCACTCGTTGAAGGTGTAAAAGAAGTGTTGGAGACCACACCGCCAGAAGTAGTGGCTGATGTTATGCAAAGAGGAATTCACTTGGTGGGTGGCGGTGCTTTAATTCGCGGTTTGGATTCTGTGATTCAGGAAACTTTTAAAATTCCGGTTTACATTGCCCACGATCCACTCACAGCCATCGCTCGTGGCACGGGTATTATTTTAGAAAACCTCAAAGATTTTGAAGAAGTCTTAATTCTAAACGAAGATGAACTTCCCCCAAAGAAATAATTTTCTTGGTCATGACCGAAGAAATAGTAGTCACAAGACTTGGTGGATTCTTGGCATTTTTGTTGTAGTATTTTTATTGTTTACATTTACTGGACTTCGAGGTGCTTTGGTCTGGGTGGCCAAACCAATTTGGAAAGCTGAAAATAGTCTGATTTTATTCTGGCAAGATAGTTTTGAATTATTAAGTGCCAAAAAAACACTGGTAGAAGAAAATCGAAAACTCAAAGAAACCTTATTGAAGACCGACTACTATATTTTGGCTAGAGATTTTTTGCGGTCAGAAAATGATGATTTAAAGGAAGCCCTGGGTCGTAAAAGTGTCTCTCGTCAATCAGTTTTAGCTTATGTTTTAGTTAAGCCAGGCAAGACTCCGTATGATCAAATTATAATCGACGCGGGTGAAAATTTTGGTGTAGCAGTGGGTGACTTAATCTTAGCTGAAGGCTCAGTGGCAGTTGGCGAGGTGATTGAGGTGTTTGGTTCTACTGCCAAGGTTAGTTTGTATTCTTCTCCAAATCGTAAACTCACCGTTCTTATTGGTCCAAATGCTGTTCAAGCTGATGCTGAAGGTTTGGGTGGAGGTAATTTCCGTGTTCGTCTACCAAAAGAAACTGGTATTAAAGAGGGTGAGAATATTATTATTCCATCAATCTCTAACAATGTTTTTGGCGTAATTGAAAAAATAGAAAGTAGTGACACTGATACCTTCCAAGATATTTATTTCAAGAGTCCTGTTAATATTTCCGAACTTCGTTTGGTAGAAGTCGTCAAGGGTTTGGGTAATAAAAAATAACAAATGAAGCGTTTTTTGTATAATTGTTTAGTAGTTTTTTCCATTTTTATCTTCCCGTGGTGGGTAGCGTCTTTCTTGTTGCTCGCTGGAATCTTTTTGTTTGCAACTTATGCTGAAATACTTTTTTGTGCCTTAGCCTTGGATATTTTATACACAACCCTCGGCACTGGTTTTTTTGCCTCACACATTTTTGTAATCATCGGTCTAATTATTTTTGTCGTATCAATACCGCTGAAGGAGAGGCTAAATTTTTATAATTAAATGTGGAAATTATTCAAGATCTTTAAAAAAAGCAGTCGAACGAAGTATCATCAGGATTTAGACCCAGATGAAATTTTGTTGGATTCAACAAATTTGGCTGGACACAATAGAGATCAATTTGAGGGGCGTTTAGAAAAACCAATTTCTCGAGCTTCGATTTATGGTCTTGGTATTTTTGTATTGATACTGATTACTGCTTATGCGGGGCGTATTGGTTGGCTTCAGGTGATTGATGGTAATACTTATGCAGAGCGTAGTGAAAAAAACTTCCTTCGTAATACTCTTATTTTTGCTGAACGTGGTATGTTTTTGGACCGTGAGGGTAAAGCTTTGGCATGGAATGATGTAAATAAAGATAGTACCGATGCTTATAACTTAAGAAAATATGCTGACAAGTTTGGCATATCTAGTATTTTGGGCTACGTCAAATATCCCATGAAAGACAAATATGGTTTTTATTTTAGTGATGTTTTGGAAGGTAAGGATGGATTAGAAAAATATTTTAATACAGAATTGTCCGGTCAAGATGGTCTTAGAATCGTAGAGGTAAACGCTTTAAATAAAGTCGTATCAGAGAGCACTGTTCGTCCACCAGAAAATGGGAAAAATATTACTTTATCCATTGATGTGGATTTGCAGCACAATTTGTATCGTATTATGGATGAATTGACCAAGCAGATTGGTTTTGGTGGTGGTTCAGCAGTTATTATGAATGTTAAAACTGGAGAAATTGTAGCCATGGTCAATTATCCAGAGTATTCGTCTCAAGCCATGACAGATGGAAACACAAATTTAATTAATAGCTATTTGAAGAATAAGAATAAACCATTTTTAAATCGTGCCATTAATGGTATCTATGCTCCAGGTTCAACTGTAAAGCCATTCATGTCACTGGCAGGACTTAACGAAAAAATTATTGACCCCCTAACAAATATTTATAGCTCTGGTCAATTGGTTTTGCCCAATCCCTATGACCCATCTAACCCATCCATTTTTAGGGACTGGAAAGCCCATGGATATGTTGATATGAGAAAAGCCATTGCTGTGTCATCAGACGAATACTTTTATCGTTTGGGTGGTGGTTTTGAGCCAGACAAACAAAAAGGTTTAGGTATCACTCTGATAGATAAATATATGAAGTTGTTTGGTTTTGGTGAGGCAGTTAAGGAAAAGTTTTTTAATGGTGCCAATGGAACCATACCGACACCAGAATGGAAAGCATTAAATTTTAAGGATGGTGTTTGGCGCGTGGGTGACACCTATCACACATCAATCGGACAGTACGGTTTTTTGATTAGTCCAATTCAGATGGTAAGGGCGGACGCAATTATTGCCACAGATGGAAAAATTGTTGAACCAACTATTCTAAAGGCTGGCCCGGACGACGTGCCGAATATTACTGGCCAAGTTGATATTGATCCATCATATTTTAAAATTGTTAAAGAGGGAATGAGAATGGGAGTCGAGGCTGATTTTGGTACCGTTAAATTGCTTAATTTTAAAGAAATCTCAGTAGCTTCAAAAACTGGTACAGCGGAAATCGATGAGGGTGTGCCAAAGGTAAACTCTTGGGTGACTGGATTCTTCCCATACGAGAATCCAAAGTATGCTTTTACTGTGGTAATGGAGAGAGGGCCGATCAAAAGCGACCTTGGAGCCACTCGTGTTATGAAAGGTCTATTTGAATGGCTGATAGTTTATAAACCAGAATTCTTAAAAAACTGATGTCAGGATTGACTTCTTTGTCAAAATCCGCTAGAATATAGCCACAATTTACTATATAACAATAACCAAATGAAGACTGATCAAGAATTTTTGTCAAAAGAAAAACATGATGAATTCGTTAAAGAACTCGAATTTTTAAAGACCATCAAACGTAAAGAAATTGCGGAGGATTTGGACTACGCTCGTTCTCTTGGTGACTTGTCCGAAAACGCTGAATACCAGGAAGCTCGCGAGGCTCAAGCAGCTCTCGAAGACCGTATTTCTAAACTAGAAAACATTGTCAAAAATGCTACCATTGTGTCAGAACACACTCATGGTAATGTTGTGGTTATTGGTTCTACTATCGTTGTTGCTAAGAAGGGTGACAAGACTGAAAAAACTTTTAAAATTGTCGGTTCAGAAGAAGCTGATATGGCAAGTGGAAAAATCTCCAACCGTTCTCCTTTTGGTGTAGCTGCTCTTGGTAAAAAGAAAGGAGAAGATTTTTCTTTTGCTTCTCCAAATGGTCAAATGACCTACAAGCTTGTTGATCTTATCAATAACTAAATAAATTTTATGTCTTCTTTGGAAGAAATTAGAGATGTGCGTATTCAAAAAATGAATGCACTCAAGGCTAAGGGTATTAATCCATTTCCTGCTGAGTGTCATCGCGATATGACTATCATGTCGGCGATTAGTGACTTTGATGCGCTAGTTACTTCCAATAAAGAAAAAACTCTGGCTGGTCGCGTGATGTCACTCCGTCCTCAGGGTGGTTTGGTTTTCTTTCACTTTACTGATGGCACAGGATCATTTCAGGGGCTTTTGAAAAAGGATGAAATGTCCGAAGCCGTTTTTGACTTGTTCGCTGAGTCTGTGGACATTGGTGACTTTGTTGAAGTGACTGGTACACTCTTTTTGACCAAGCGCAATGAACGCACAGTCAAAGTGACAGCCTGGAATATGTTGGCCAAGTCTTTGCGTCCATTGCCTGACAAGTGGGATGGTCTCCAAGATGAAGAATTACGTTTACGCAATCGCTATTTAGATATTATTGCCAATCCCGAAGTACGTGAGATGATTGAACGCCGATCAAAATTCTGGTCAGCAACTCGCGATTTTTTGGTGGAGAAAGGTTTTATGGAAGTAGATACTCCAACCTTGGAAAACGTGGCTGGTGGTGCTGAAGCTAAGCCTTTTGCTACTCATCACAATGCTTTGGATTTGGATGTATTCCTTCGTATCTCACCAGAGCTTTGGCTTAAGCGTCTCATGATTGCCGGTTTTCCAAAAGTGTTTGAAATCGGAAAAGTTTTCCGTAATGAGGGTATGGATGCTGAACACTTGCAAGACTATATGCATATGGAGTTTTACTGGGCCTATTCTGATTACAATGAAGGCATGGATTTTGTCCGTGACTTTTATCGCCATATCGCTGACAAAACTTTCGGTACTACAAAATTTACGATTAAAGATTTTGAAATTGATTTGGCTAGTGATTGGCAGGTTTACGACTTCGCTTCAATTATCAAAGAGAAAACTGGTGTGGATATTTTTAATACCAATATTGAAGAAATTGAGGCAAAACTTCGTGAGCTCAAAGTAGAATATGATAAGAAAGGTTTTAATACCACTCGTGGTATAGACAATCTCTGGAAATTCTGCCGCAAACAAATCGGTGGCCCAGGCTTCTTGATTAATGTCCCAGTTTTTATGGAACCTTTGGCCAAGCGTTCTCGTACCAATCCCGACCTTGTAGAGCGTTTCCAGGTCATTCTAGCTGGTTCTGAGATGGGTAAGGGCTTTAGCGAGCTCAATGACCCACTAGATCAAGCCGGGCGCTTTGCAGACCAAGCTAAGCTTCGTGAGGCAGGGGATGATGAAGCTCAGATGAACGATACAGATTTTGTCGAGGCGATGGAGTACGGTATGCCACCAACCTTTGGTTTTGGTTTCTCTGAAAGATTGTTTAGCTTCCTTATGAACAAACCAGCTCGTGAAGCACAAATTTTTCCACTCATGCGTCCCAAGGATGGCAAGGTAGAAAAGACTAAAATTGCTGAAGAAAAAACTGAGGAAGTGAAACCAGTAGAAAAGAAAAAACATTCAGTAAAGAAAGCTCCGAAGGCAGAATAAGATAAAGTAAAAACCACCGAACGCTTCGCGTTCGGTGGTTTTTCTTTCATTGCCTTTGCTCATTTTAAAAGTGTGAAGGTGTAACCTTCACACTTGAGAATAAGAAAATCGGCAACCTTGATAGGGTTGCCGATTCGATTTGACCTTTTATGGTCTGCGTTAGAAGATGACGCCGGGCCAGCTCATCTGGTTGCTGAGATTTTCGGTCTTAACCGACATTGCGTCGTACTGAGGTTGGAGTGATTTATCTTTCTGCACTTTGGCCCACAATTTTATCACTTCTTCCGAGTGTTCGTTGTACTTGATTCGAATCTCGATGTCGCGCAATTCCTTGGGCGTCAAATCGCGTTTGAGCAATTTGGCGGCCTTGGCGGTCATCACCTTGAGGTCAAGGTGTTTGCCGATGAAGCCGAGGTGAATCATGTAGAACAAGGTTTTCTCGAGTTCCTGCTTGTTGAGCAAGGGAAGGATCTTATAGATATTTCCTTCCTCGGCGATGAGCAAAAGCTGGAGTTTTTCTCCGCGGAGAACCTTTGTCTGAAGTCCCTTGGCTCGTTCGCGGATGACGTGCTTGGCATCGGCCAAGATAGCATCGCGCTCCTCAAAACTCAATACCTTCATACCAGATTTCTTCTTCATGTGTTGTTTCTCCTTCTTGGTTACCAGTCATGAAACTGGGATTGTTTGTTAGAACTTATATCGACGATTCCTAGACTATAGCACACTACTTTGATGTTTTGTCAATGATAGTATGGAGTAGGTTGACATAAACGTTATTATATCGTAGCCTTATACTAGATTTGGTTTTCTCACACAGTGTAATCCACAGAAAGGTAGGCAAAACATGAAGAAAAAAGTGACTAGCCAGGTACCAGAGCGTGACAATAGTTTGCCGACAGTTTTGAGCAAAAGATTGAATTTGACCAGTAAAAACAAAATGGTCAAGAATTTTTTGGCCAAAGCAACAGGTCACGAAAGAGATGAAGTTCTACTGGCGCTCGAGGTAATGACCAATTTGGCTATTGCGGCTAAGAATGGCCAGTTGGAATTCTGCTTCGTTTCGCTTTTCAAAAAGCTCAATCAAGATGAGATTCTGCTGACTATTGTGCATGAAGTGTCATATGCTCTGCGGCTCAATCGGCAACGCTATACATATGCTCTGAATGCTCACAAAAACCACACCTGTTCAAAAAAGATTGCTGAGCCACGCTGGCTCACCCGCAAGGAGGTCACTGAAAAGTACCTCGGTCAGCATCCCGATACTCGCAAATGGGTTACAGAAGAAGACTTGGTCCGATAGGGCAAATGATTCACCGTCCGTATAGCCACCCGTCCCATGGGTGGTTTTTTGTCATAAAAAACAGCCTCTGCCACAGGCTGTTTAAGTTTCTAGTATTTTAAAAAAGACGAGTGGGGAGTGAAGTAAACTTTCTGCATTTTCTACTCTGTGAACATGACCCTCCAATATCCACGGGTCAGTTATTGTTTCTGTTTCTTTGGCTAGTCTGTCTATCTCATTACGGTGTTCAGTGTCTTCCAATTCTTCATCTGAAAGTTTTCTGCCCAGTTTTAGACATATAGCTTCTACTAGTATTCCTCTCTCTGTCGAATCTTGTGGTTCGTAACTTGCGGAATAAATCACTTGATGGAAAAGTTCTTCAAGTTCCTCTCGATTTAATTTGTTGGCAAAGTCTATTAGTTCAGTTGTTGTTGAATGGGTGAGTTTATAATTCAACTCCCCACGACAAAAGTTTTGCTTTGGTGCGTTCATGTTGATTCTCCTATTATATTTTGTTTAAATAACTTTCTGATATCAACGATATACCAATCTACCCAATAGTCAATTGCTGGATTGACATATTATTCATAGTATTCTAGTCTTTACATTAGATGTTTTTTAGTGTCGTACCCCCCCCAACAAGGAAGTCGAGGAAAAAAATGAAAAATGTACCAATAAAGGGTCTTAGCCAGGCTAAGCGAAAGGCAAAAAAGGAGAAGGATAGAAAAGAAAGAGCGGAGGCTGACTTTGCTACCGAACGAAACCAAAAACACTGCCACCACCGCTTCGAACCGGTAATGCGTTTTGATCGCAACTACAAAGCAACGATTGAGGGCGAGGCAGGTGACACAATTCTCAAGTCTTTCAGGTGCAAGGATTGCGGTAAGACAAAGCCTCGGCCAATAGGAAGACCATGGGATGTCTGCTATAAGTGCGGCGGGGATATGGTATATGATTCGCATTTTCTTATCGGTAACGCAAAGTGCGATCTTCACAAGTGTCCTAAATGTGGTCACGAATACGAGACTGCATAATTGCCAGACGCAGTCATTGTCAATGACGCCACCCTATAAAACGGGTGGCTTTCTTATAAAATGGCTCAAAATAAGCCCAGACCAAGGACCGACCTTGGTTTTGTAAAATAGGAAACCTGTGTGGTATAATGTGCATATATGAACAAAAAAACTTTAGCGATTTTTATTGCCTTGCTAGTTATATTAGTGGGCATTATTGTTTGGCCAAGTAATAAGAATAAAAACTCAGATACAGCAATGATTGGAGCAGTGGATCCAATGAATGCCACCTACACTATCGGTGATGAAAAATACACCATGGTCAATGGAAAAGTGGAAAAAGACATTGTGCCTGGTTCGGCTAGTAAAAATATCGTCAGAATATTTGGCACTCCAACGATAGGTGACTTGAATGGAGATGGTACGAATGATGCTGCAATGTTCTTGCAACAGACAACTGGTGGAACTGGAATTTTTTACTACGTAGCTTTAGCGATAAATAAAGACGGTAAATATTTTGGTACAAACGCAGTATTTTTGGGTGACCGCATTGCACCACAGACGGTAGATATTTTGGATGGAAAAGCTGTAGCCAATTTTGCTATAAGAAAAGAAGGCGAACCAATGGTTGCCCAACCAAGTCTCGGAAAGAGTATTTGGATTAAGTTGACTGATCAAACAATGAAAATAGAAGGGTATGAAAAACCCTCAGCTGTAGCTAATGAAATAGCGACTACTACCAATGCTTCTTCTATAACAATAAAAGACTTGGAAAAGAAAATGTGGGTTTGGCAAGACACTACTTACAATAACGATACCAAGATTGTGCCAAAGAAACCGGCCTTTATAGTTGTCTTTACCAAGGGTAGTAACGTAGCAATCAGAACCGATTGTAATGCGATTACCGGTGGTTATTCTTTGTCGGGTAATAAAATTACATTTTCCAAACTGGCTTCTACTATGATGTTTTGTGAAGGATCGCAAGAAGGTGATTTTATGAAAGGTTTGAATGAAGTTTCTAGTGTGATGTTTGATAAAAGCGGGGAATTGATTATGGAGTTGAAGAATGACTCCGGGGCGATGAGATTTAAGTAATCAAGATGTAGATTTTCAAGCAAAACACACTCAAAAATGAGTGTGTTTTTTGTTTTTACAAAAATATTTTCAAAAATCTTAAAAAAAATTCATCGTCGCAATTTTCTTTTTCCAATCGCCGGAAAAGCCTTTTATTAAAAGGCTTTTTCGGCGATTGCCTCGTGGTGAGTTGTGGATAACTTTTTTGCGAAGTGGGATGAAGTGCTATATAATATACATTAAGTGGTAGAAAGTGGTAAATGTACTTTTTCACAAAATCATCACTTAAAAATTATTATGTTAATCGGCGAATATACTCATACAATTGATGATAAAAAACGCGTTTCTCTACCGGTGAAATTCCGCAAAGAAATGGGTAAAAAAATTGTAGTCACTCCAGGTTTGGATGGCTGTTTGTTCGCGTTTACATTGAAGCAGTGGGAATTGATTTCTGGAAAACTTTCTCAGTCATCCATGCTTCAGGCCGACAACCGTAGTTTCAACCGCTTCATGTTTGCTGGAGCTGTAGAAATTGATGTTGACTCTATCGGTCGTATTTTGCTCCCAGACTTTTTGACCACTCGCGCCAATTTGAAAACTTCTGTGGCGATTATTGGCGTCCAAGACCGTGTCGAAATCTGGAATGAAACCGCTTGGTCTGCTTACAAGAAAGTAGTTGAGAAACAGGCTGACAGCTTGGCTGAAAAGCTTGGTAATGTCGGAATCTTATAAATATATGGTCCATACAACAGTTCTATTAAACGAAACAGTCGACGGTCTAAACCTCAAGGATGAGGCTGTAGTTTTCGATGGAACTTTGGGTGGCGGTGGTCACTCTGAAAAGATTTGTCAGGACTGGAAAGGTTTTGTTAGGGTGGTGGCCACAGATATGGATTTGGACGCAATCAAACGAGCAAGTGAGCGTCTAGCCAAGTGGGCCTGCTTTGTGCCAGTTCGATCCAATTATCGCTTTGTAAAAAATGTAATTGCTGATCTAAAGATTCCCGCGATTGATGGAATCATCCTCGACCTGGGTTTGAGCTCCAATCAGCTCGATGAATCCGGCCGTGGCTTTTCTTTCCGTCGCGAAGAACCACTGTTCATGACCTTTGCGGAGAATACCAAAGACGTTCTGACCGCTGAACAAGTCGTTAATGACTGGTCCGAAGAAACTCTCGCTGATATCATCTACGGTTTTGCGGACGAGAGATATGCCAAGCGCATTGCCAGAGTGATTTGTGAAGACCGCGACCTCGCTCCACTCAAGACTACTGCTGACCTCGTGAACTCCATTGCCAAAGCAGTCCCAGCCACTTACAGACACGGCAAGACTCACTTTGCCACCAAGACCTTTCAAGCTCTCCGTATGGCGGTCAACGACGAGCTAGGAGCCCTAGAGCAGGGAATACGAGATGGTTTTGAAGCTCTAAAACCAGGCGGTAGAATAGCGATCATTTCCTTTCACTCTGTCGAAGATCGCGTCGTCAAACAAGAATTTAGAAAGTTGGTCCAAGAGGGAAAAGCCAAACTGATAAATAAAAAACCAATCATTCCGACCAAGATCGAAATCAAAGACAATCCTCGCAGTCGCAGTGCCAAATTGAGAATCATTGAAAAGCTAGTCTAAATAATTAATAACTCAGTTAGTCCCTTATAAAAATAATAATTTACAAAACAAAATGAAAACAAATATAATTACTCAAAATATTGAAAGACTTGATAATCACAGTAAGATTATTTTCTGGGGTCTTGTTTCATTTTTGGTTTTGTCGATTGTTGTCCGTGTTGTTTTGTTTGGTGCCATGACTCTGAACGGTGTCAATGAAAGTGCACTAAAGTCAAAAATGAGCAAAATGTCAGTTGATGTCCAAATGTTAGAACATGAATATATTTCTGCTAAGAGTGGAATTACTATGGATTTTGCTATGGCCAAAGGTTTTGTTAGTACTAGCAAAACCAATTATATAACTGTGCAACCAAACACTGTTAGTTTGACTTTGAATACCAATAATTAAATTATGTTACGTTTTCGGTTAAAATTTGTACTTTTTACTTTATTGGCAATAGGCCTGTTTCTTTTTGTTAGACTTTATTATTTACAAATGATTCGTGGTTCTGAATATGCGGAAGTTTCCAAGAACCAAACTCTCGGTAATAGCAAGATTTTTGACCGTGGTAATATTTTTTTTCAAAATCAAGACGGCTCCCTATTGTCGGCTGCTACTCTAAAAGACGGATACACTCTAGCTATCAATCCATCACAAATTATTGATGCTAAAAGCGTGTATGAAAAGTTGATAAAGATTTTAGATTTTAGTTCCGAAGATTTTTTTGCTAAAGCGTCAAAAACTGTCGATCCGTATGAAGAGATTCTTCGTCGCCTAGAACCAGATGCCGGCAAGGAGATATTGGCTCAAAACATTCCCGGAGTAGTAGTGAGTAATGAACGCTGGCGTTATTATCCTGGCAAAAATCTTGCCTCGCACGTGTTGGGTATGGTGGGGGCAGATAATAAAAATCGTGGTTATGGTTTAGAAAAGTATTATGAAGCCAATCTCAATCATGATAATAAAAATTTATATAAGAATTTTTTTGCAGAAATATTTTCAACAGTAGACAAAGCCACTTCCAACAAAGAAGCATTAGAGGCTGACATTGTCACCAGTTTAAATCCCGACCTCCAGGCCTTCTTGGAGCAAGAACTTAATTCTGTTAAAAAACAATATTCAGCCGACACTGTTGGTGGCATAATAATTAATCCCAAAACCGGGGAAATTTTTGCCATGTCTGGCAAGCCTGATTTTGATCCCAATGACTATGGCAAAGAAGATGTTAGTACCTTTACCAATCCTTTGGTGAGTAACATGTATGAACTTGGATCAATTATTAAACCCCTGACCATCGCAGCCGGACTTGACGCTGGTGTGATCAAGGCCGATACCACATATATGGATACTGGTTGTATGACAATAGACAAAAAAACTTTCTGTGACCATGACAAGAAAGCTCATGGCAAGACGACTATGCAAGAAGTTCTCAATCAATCTCTAAACCTCGGTGTTGCCTTTGTCACTCAAAAATTGGGCAACCAAAAATTTGCTGACTACTTTATGAATTTTGGTTTGGGTCAACCGACAGGAATTGATTTGCCAAATGAAGTAGCTGGTAATATTAAGAACTTGAAGTCTACTCGCGATATTGAATACATGACTTCATCTTTTGGACAGGGAATATCTATGACTATTATTCAAGCTGCTCGAGCTTTGTGTACTTTGGCCAATGGAGGCAGCTTAATCACCCCTCACATAGTCAATAAAATTAATTATGACCTAGGTTTTAGTAAAGATATCAATCCTGCGCCAAAAACTGGAATCATCAAAAAAGAAACGTCTGAAGAGATCACTCGCATGTTGGTTGAAGCGGTGGACAAGGCACTCCTCGGTGGAAAATATAAAAATGAACATTATAGTGTGGCCGCTAAGACTGGTACTGCCCAAATGTTTAATCCAGCTGGTGGTTATTATGATGACCGGTATCTCCACTCTTTCTTTGGCTATCTACCTGCCTATGATCCACATTTTCTAATTTTGCTGTTTGCAGTTAATCCCAAGAATGTTAACTTTGCTTCGGACACTCTCACTCAACCATTCATGAATTTGACAAAGTTTCTGATTAATTTTTATCAGTTGCCACCCGATCGCTAAAATAGCGAAAAGGTGTAATAATAAAA
>JBAWVR010000012.1:0-18525 GCA_037147155.1 bacterium
CCACCAGAACTTCTCTGCGAAGTATGACTGATGGCGATCGATGGGGATGGCGTGACCTAGAGAATAGTCGCCAGGTCAAGCACGTTAGTCTCCTTGGTGCATTCGAAGAGGTGACCTTTCGGTGTCTTCACAAAGACCTTGAAGCCTTGATTGATACGGAACTTCATTTCTGCGGCCAATCCCATCAGGGTTTGGCCTTGCTTGCGACGGATTTTGACCGTTTTGGTTGGGGAACAGTTTGTCATGATGAGCTCCTTGGTTTTGTGCGGTATTGAGAGAACTGTATCAGTATTATACCACCGACTACATATAAAGTCAAATAACTGTTTCATTAAATATTTTTTTGATGTATAATTAAAGCCGAAGTAAAAAACTTAATTAAAAACAGTTTTTACTCTTTAATAATTAAAAAAATATTTTAAAATATGGAAACAACAAATCAGAGACCAGTTCTGGTCACTATCATTTGTATCTTGAGTTTTATCGGCATCGCTTTTTCAGTTTTTGGTCTAATCATGGCTTTGGTAGCTTCAAGTTCTCTTGCTGCTGCTGGTGTTAATATGCCAATTTGGTACTCCATCTTTAGTCTAGTTTGGGCTGTTGGTTATTTGTACGCCACTATCCAGATCTGGAAAATGAAGAAAATGGGTGTAAATATTTATACTGGTTTAGCTGTTATTGATTATGTTTTGATGACTGTTGCTTACGGTCTTTCAATGCCTAGTCTTGTTATTACTGTTGTTTGTTTGGTTTTGTTGTACACCCAGTACAAGAAAATGTCCTAATTATTTAAAATCCAAAATAGAAAAACACCGCGATATTATCTCGCGGTGTTTTTTTCTTGATAAAATTGTGTTATAATATCGGTATTATAAAACATTGCACATTTAATTCTATGGAAATATTTAAAAAAATCGGTCAGAGTGTCTACGGACTAGACTTATATAAGAGTTTGAAAACAGGGGAGACCAAGGAAGCTGTAAAATACTATTTTAAGTTTATTTTGATATTGGCCGTCATTGTCGGTTTACTTATGGGCTTTTATCTAATTGTAAATATTAGACTGAATCTGACATCAGAAAATATTGCCAAGGCGGTAGCTGTCTATCCTGCTGATCTTAAGATTAAATTAGAAAATGGTCAGTTCTCTACAAATTCAGTTGGAGTGGCTCGTATTCCAATGCCAAAGGATATTGAATTTATTAAGAATTCAGAAACTTACAGTAAATTCGATAATTTCGCCGTTATTGACCCAACAATAAAAGCTTTTCCACCTAGTATATTGACCGACAATAAAACCTTCTTGTTCATTACTAAAGATTCAATTATTACCGAGAAAGACGGGGCTCTGGAGGTTGTTTCAGTAGCTGATCGTAAAGATACCAAATATGAATTCAATCATGATGAAGCAGTCAGATTAGCTCCAATTGGCGTTTCTATTATTAACTTTGCTTCTTACTTTGCCCCAATCCTGGTCTTTATTGCTTTCTTTATTATTTATGCTTTAGGTTTCATTCCTTTATATCTTCTAGCTTTGCTTGTTTGGTTGGTGCTGATAATTAAGAGAAATAACGGTGGTTACATGCATGCTTTCCGCGTAACCTTACATGCAATTACTCTGGTTTATCTCATAAACATTGTTCTCGGTTTCTTTATTAGCAGCCCAAGTTGGCCATGGACAGCAGTAGTAACATTACTGGTGGTATTTCTAAATCTTAGAGAGAGTCATAGCGAAATCTAGCATTTTAAAATCCCGCTGTCGGCCTTGTGCTGATAGCGGGATTTTTGTTTGGACAAAAGATGATATAATTCACTCATGAGTATTATTAAAGTAGAAAAATTAGAAAAGAATTTCGGTTTGCGTACAGTTTTGACAGATATTTCTTTCTCGCTTGAAAGAGGGCAGAAGACCGCACTTATCGGTGGCAATGGTACCGGTAAAACCACCTTGCTTAAAATTATTGCAGGACTCGAGCCATATGATGCGGGGGAGATGACTATTGCCAAGAATACTGCTGTGGGATATTTACCTCAAGACACTAGTTTTACCGGTTATGAAAAGACTCCGATTTTAGAATATCTGAAAAAGATGTCGGGAATTGGGGTTTTGGAAGAAGAAATAAAAACTTTGACAGACAATGGAGCTAATCCGGTTAAGTTAGCCGAACTTCAGACTGAGTATGAACATTTAGACGGTTATTCTTTTTCTCACCGGGCAGAAGTTATGCTCGCCGGTTTTGGTTTAGAAAATATCACACTTGATAGAACATTAAATACTTTGAGTAGTGGACAAAAGAGTAAAGTGGCTCTAACTGGTATTCTTCTCAAGGGAGTGGACTTGCTGCTCCTCGACGAGCCGACCAATAATATTGATCTGCCGGCTTTGATTTGGTTGGAAGACTTTTTGCAAAAGTCCGAAGCGACAATTATTGTGGTCTCACATGACCGTCGATTCGTGGATAAGGTGGTGCGAAATATTTTTGAGCTGGATTGGAATACACATACTCTGACTAGTACTGGTGGATCATATAGCGACTATTTGGAAATGATGCAGAAAAGATTGTTCTATCAGAAACAAGCCTATGAAGAACAACAAGAGGAGATTCAAAGATTGACCGACCTGGCTCGCACCAAGAAAGAGGATGCTGTGCGTGGGTCTAAGTGGAAGTCTGATGATAGCGATAAATTGCTCTGGGATTTTAAACGTGAACGCGCCGCTCGTTCAGCCAAAGCCGCTAAATCTATTGAACGACGCATGGAGCATATTGAGAGAATTGATAAACCAGTAGAGAGAAAACCTTTTGAAATCAAACTAGAAGCCGAAAATAAATCTGGTCCAGTGGATGTCAGATTGTTTGATGTGGTGGCTGGCTATACTAATGTTTTTAAAATCGGACCGATGTCTTTGGAAATCCGTTATGGTAATCGCGTGGGTATAATGGGGCTCAATGGTTCTGGCAAAAGCACTTTACTCAAGACTGTAACAGGAGAACTCACACCACTTGAAGGGAAAATTGAAATTGGTTCAGGTTTAAGGATTGGTAATATGATGCAAGAACACGAGACTTTACCTCGCGAGAGTACACCATTGGAATATTTAATGACTACCGCCAAACTCGACTTGGAGTTGGGTTTTGCTAAATTAAAAATGTTTGGTTTTGATGAAAGACAGGCCAAGGCTAGTATCGCTACACTAAGTCCGGGCGGACGAGCTCGACTACTGCTCGCTCTTTTTTCCGCGCAGGCAGTCAACATGCTAGTCCTCGACGAGCCGACCAATCACTTGGACCTGGAAGCTCTCGAGGCTCTGGAAGAAGTTATGAATACCTTTACTGGTACGATATTACTCGTGTCTCATGATCGCTATTTCTTGGAAAAAGCCAAACTGGATACCACCTATGTTTTGGAAGAGGGGATATTAAACAAGATTCCTGATTATCAGGATTATGTCAAAAAAGCCGAGGAAAAGGCCGAAAAACTCCTAAAAGCCTTAAAATAAGCCTAGACCAAGGACCGACCTTGGTCTAGGAGGGAATTTGTTGATCTCATACAACTTTGTGGAAATATTGACATATAGGTGACATTGTGCTATCATAATAAATAGAGGGAAGGACGACATTGGTCGTCTATTTTAATGCATGTGTCGAAACTAAGTAAAGGAAAGGAAGAAAGCATGAAAACTGCTTGTCTCGTCGCGATCCTGGTCGTGGTTGGCGTCGGTGGAGGCATTGGTCTCTACGATGTTGTCATGTCAGGTAAAAGCGAAGTTGTGTCGACAGCGGCCCCGGGGGTCGTAGCCACACAGTCATCGGAAGTGGTCGCTGAGAAAACGGTGACTGCTGAAGAAAAGTCTGTCGTCTCGGAAGACGGCAAGACTCGGGTTGGATTCACCTTGAATCTGACCATGCCCAAGTAAAGGTACATGAAAAAGTTCAATCAAAAGAAGAAAGAGAGAGGTGCTAGATGAAATTGTTCAAGTTGATTCTCGCTGTGGCTGTGATGTTTGTGTCCTATTCCGTCTGGGGTGGAGACGCCTACGGTCAGGCCTACCCCAAGTCGTACACCAAAGCAGGTGTCACAGCTTGGGCTCTGGAGAGTACGAACCAGGCCTACGCCTGTATTTCCGGCTCCGACGTTGAGTATTCAGAGCAGCGCTTTTACCGGCAACCTGGGGACACTGACTGTTCGGGGCTGGCAAATCAAATTGCTACCACCCGTCAGGAGGTTGTTTCTAGTCAGCCAGACAAAGCCCAAGTCAACACCATTGTCGTTTTTTATGGCAACTTTGGCGAGACGATGATTGGTTACAATCAACCGGCTCCGTTGGAATATGTAAACGGACAGTGGATCATGCCAGAAAAATTGCGGAACATCACTGTTCGTTTGCCAGATTTCTTGCGAGTTTCAGTTGAGGTTCAGGGCGACATTCAGTATGCCGCGCTGAAAGTGCGAGATGACAATGGTAATCTCACCAATTGGAATTCACTAAAAACTGGGAAGAACGGCGATGTTTCTTGGGTGGAATTACCGACCAAGCTACTGGACAAGAAAGGTGAACTCCAAATTGGAAGTACTTACTGCAATGATTCCGGTTACCACTACAAAACCAAAAGCTATAATCTTCAGGACACTAGCGATAGTGGTGAAGTGGTAGCGAATCCGAGTGGCAGTGTTTCCGTTGAAAATTTCATCACTATCACCGACAGTAATCAATGGACCTGGTATATCGATACCAATGGCACAGGGGTTGGAGAAGTACCGCTTTTCCAGCATACTTTGACCAAGGCCACAAAGGTGAAAATTGGTGCCAGTAACGATCTTGGTAAAACGGCTAAATCTGCTTATGTTCGGCGGATAGATAGCACAACACCGGGTGATTGGCAGACTATCAACTTCAATGCGGCAGGATATATTGAAGTAGATTTGGAACCTGGAAAATATCAGTTGATCTTTGATGAGGAAAACTTCCTGCGCGGTCCGGGGCCCGACTATGTTGATCCCTACTGGGTCTATGGTGATGCAATGGGTTAAAACCCAACATTACCAAAATGCCGCCGACGTCCTTTTAGGATGGAGGCGGCTTTTTTAATGGGGAAATTAGTGGGGGGGGTAGGAAAGGCCCGGTTTTAACAAAGGGTTACCCTTTGTTAAAACCGGGCCACTATAGTTCGTGAATTCTGTTGACCCCGTTGTAGAATTTGGCATTAAAATTGTTTTTGCTGAGATTTTATTTGAAAATATTGTTTTTCTCTGGTTTTGCTAATACCTTAATTTGAGTATAGTTATAAACAATTTCAAAAACGATGCCAAATCTCACAACCGGGTTGACATTTTAAACCCCCTCTGCTACTATTGTCTCACGAGTCTACGGACTCACCACAGCAGGTTTTTGACCCTTTTACTCTCCGGAGAACAGGGAAAAAACCGCTTTTATTATTTATCAATAATTATGGCAAAAACATCAGTCACTGCACGCGCAGAGAAAAAGCCTAAATTTGCTTCTCGAGTTACACGAAGATGCTTTCGTTGTAGTCGTAAGAGAGCTTATATGAGAGACTTTGACCTCTGTCGCATTTGTTTTAGGGAGTTTGCTAACGAAGGCAAAATTACCGGTATTAAGAAATCATCATGGTAACAGATCCAATCGCCGACTTAATAACTCGCTTGAAGAACGCTCAGGTCGTTGGTAACACCAGCGTCACTGTCGATGCTTCCAAGTTGAAGGAAGCCATCCTCGAACTTTTGTTCCAGGAAGGTTATTTGAAGTCCGCCCCAAAGAAAAAGAAGAACAACACCTTGGAAGTTGAACTTCTCCCACTTGATGCTGAAAAGGCAATCAAAGGGGTTCAGAGAGTTTCCAAACCATCACGTCGTATGTACATCAAGTCAGATTCTATTCGCCCATTCCGTAATGGTTATGGTCGTACTATTATCTCGACTCCTAAAGGTCTATTAACAGACAAAGCAGCTTCAAAGGCCGGCGTCGGCGGTGAAGTTTTGTTTAAAATTTGGTAATCCCAAATACTAATTAAATTAAATCTATGTCAAGAATTGGTAAAAAAGGTATTGAGATTCCAGATAAGACAGAGGTCACCGTTACAGGTAATACTGTAAAGGTAAAAGGTCCTTTGGGTGAATTGTCTCGTGAATTCAAACCGATCATCAAAATCGAAGTTGTTGGTAATCAGGTCAATTTGACTCCGGTCAAAGAAAACTTGGAAACCAAAGCTATGTGGGGTACTTATGCTTCTCTCATCAAAAACATGGTGGAGGGTGTAAACAAACTCTACGAAAGAAAGTTGGTTGTCGAAGGTATTGGCTACAAGGCTGATATTAAAGGCTCCGAGCTTACTTTGAACGTTGGTTTTTCTCACCAAGTTAAAGTGCAGATTCCTGCAAATCTAAAAGTCGTTCATGAAAAAGGTGTATTAACTATCACTGGTACTGATAAAGAAGCAGTCGGTCGCTTTGCAGCGGAGACTCGTTCTATCAAGAAGCCTGAACCTTACAAGGGTAAAGGTATTCACTACAGCGATGAAGTAGTACGTCGTAAGGAAGGTAAGAAGGCGGCTTAAGAAAAATAAAATTTATGAAAATTAAAAATCAAAAAACCGCTAAGATTGCTAAACGACACACTCGCATTCGTGCGAAGATTTCTGGTACTCCAGAGATTCCACGCTTGGCTGTGTTCCGTTCCAACAAGAACATCTACGCTCAAATCATTGATGATACTAAGGGTAATACTTTGGTTGCCTTTGATTCCAGCAAATCCAAAGCTAAAACTTTTATCGAAAGATCAAAAGAATGCGGAGTCGAAATCGCAAAATTGGCTAAGGCAAAAAATATTACTAAAATCGTGTTTGACCGCGGTGGTTTTACCTACACTGGTAAGATCCAGGCTGTCGCCGAAGGCGCTCGCGAGGGTGGTCTAATCTTCTAATCATATAAATATATGACAGATATACAAAACACAAATACTGCTCCCGTAGAGGCTCCTCAGGGCAACCGCCCAATGGGTCAGGGAAGTCGTCCTCCATTCCAACGCCGTCCATTCCCAGGCAATCGCCCAGGTGGTCCGTCACGTGGTGGAGATGGTAAAGGTGGTCGCGATGGTCGCCGTCCAGGTGGTCGTTCCGATCGTCCTCGTTCTGAATACGACTCAAAGATTTTGGCTATTCGCCGTGTAGCTCGTGTGGCTACTGGTGGTCGCCGTTTCAACTTCTCAGTCGCTATCGTTATCGGAAACCGTAAAGGTCAGGTTGGTGTAGGTTTGGGTAAAGCCAATGACACCGCTGCCGCTATTGATAAAGCAACTCGTGATGCCAAGAAGAACATGGTGACTATTTCTACTACCAAGTCCATGTCTATTCCTCACAACGTTGAATCAAAGTATTGTTCCGCTCGTGTCGTTATTTATCCCGCTCCAGGTCGTGGCGTGATTGCTGGTTCCGCTATCCGTAACATTATCGAATTGGCCGGTGTTAAAGACATCAATGCCAAGATCTTGTCCGGTTCAAAGAACAAGTTAAACATTGCTCGTGCTGCTATTGCCGCTTTCAAAAAATTGGCCAAAGTTAAAGCTAAGCCAGTCGTTGTTAAAGCTGAGGTAAAAGCTGAAGCAACTGAAGCTAAGAAATAAAATATATGCAAATTAACAACGTAAAAAGAAAGACCCCAAATCGTACCCCGATTGAAGTTGGCCGTGGCGGAAAGCGCGGTAAGACTTCTGGTCGTGGACAGAAGGGTCAGAACTCACGTGCTGGTCACAAAAAGCGTCCAGAAATGCGTGAACGTATCAAGAAGCTTCCAAAATTGCGTGGTTACGCTTTCAAGGGAATCTTGACTGATTATGTCTGGCCAGTTAGCTTGGCTACTTTGTCAGAAAACTTTGAGAACGGAGCCAAGGTGACCCCATCTGCTCTTGTTCGCGCTGGTGTGTTAAAATTGAACTGTGCTAAAAACCCAGTTGTAAAGATTTTGAACACTGGTGATATCACCAAAAAAATCACTGTTGTTGGCTGTAAAGTATCTGCTTCTGCAAAGGAGAAGATCGAGAAAGCTGGCGGTAGCGTAAAATAACACTTAGAATCGGCGTGACCTACAAGTGACGCCGATTCGCCAAATTAATATGACCAATTTAATAAACAAAATAAAACTTGTTTGGAGTGATGGTACCTTGAGAAAGCGTGTGATGTTTGTCATCATCGCTTTGGTCGTCTTCCGTCTTTTGGCGAATATTCCGATTCCTGGCGTTGATGTTATGAAACTTCAGGCGTTCTTCGCCGGCAACGACTTCCTCGGAATGATGAATATCTTTTCTGGTGGTGGTTTAACTAACTTGTCTATCGTGATGCTTGGTGTTGGTCCGTATATTACCTCCTCGATTATCATGCAGTTGCTTATGATGATGTTTCCATCACTTAAACAATTGTATCAGGAAGAAGGTGAAATCGGCCGCAAAAAGTTTTCGATGTATACCCGTTGGTTGACCTTGCCTTTGGCTTTAGCACAAGCCTTTGGCTTTGTTATGCTACTCCAGAAGCAGGGAATTTTGGGTTCTATGGATTTGATGAGTCTCATATCTAATGTGATTATCATTTCTTCTGGCTCAATTCTCCTTATGTGGATTGGTGAGCTTATGACCGAATTCGGTATTGGTTCAGGTACATCTTTGATTATCTTTGCTGGTATCGTGTCTCGTTTGCCGACTGCTATTGGTAGTATTTCTGCCAACTTCAGCATGTCAGACTTGCCAATGTACTTAGCTTTCCTTGTCGTTACTCTCTTAGTAATTCTCGGAGTAGTAATCGTCACTGAAGCAGAGAGACCAATTCCAGTTACTTATGCCAAGCGTGTGCGTGGTAACAAAGTCTATGGTGGAGTTTCTACCTATTTGCCTTTGCGTATCAACCAGGCTGGTGTGATTCCAATTATCTTCGCGATGTCTATTCTCTTGTTCCCTCAGATGATTTTCAAGTTTTTGGAAACTGTCAGTAACACTGTGGTGTCTGGTGTAGCTAGAACCTTGAGTGATCTTTTGGCTAACGGCTGGATTTACGGAGTATTGTATTTCTTGTTGGTTTTCCTCTTTACTTACTTCTATACCGCGGTGACTTTCGATCCAGAAAACTTGTCTAAAAATCTTCAGAACAATGGTGCGTTTATCCCAGGCGTTCGTCCAGGTCAATCCACCTCTGAATATGTGGCCAAGGTTTTGACTCGCATCACTATGGTGGGAGCAACCTTCCTTGGTTTCATCGCTGTCTTACCTTTGATTATGAAAGGTGTGACTGGCATTACCTCACTAGCTGTGGGTGGTACAGCACTTCTCATCGTTGTCTCAGTTATTATTGATTTGATCAAGAAAATTGAGGCTCAGGTATCGATGCGTGAGTACTAACCCCGTTGTAGAATTCGACGTTAAAATTGTTTTTGTCAAAACAGACTTTAGTGTAAAACTAAAGTCTGTTTTGCTAATTAGCTTATTAAAACAATAATTGAACGCCATTTCAAAAACGACGCCGAATCTCACAACCGGGTAAAACTACATAAAGAAAACCGCAGTCGCGAAGCGACTGCGGTTTTCTTTATGTTGACGTTCACTCTCTATCGTGGTAGTCTGTGCTTAGTTGGTTTGGTTAAAACCCCCATGTTTTAAACCAAGTGTTGTACAATTTTTCACATTTTAGAGGAGAAGAAAAGATGGAAAAACCAATTCAAGTCAACAATGGAGTGCTGCCCAGAAATAAAATTCGTGAGCAAGCCAGAGATCAAGACATGAACTGGACAGGATATTCATACACGATGGTTTTTATCGTCGCTGGTATGGCGTTCGGCGGGCTCTGTCTCCTGTATCACGGCCTCGGATCTTTTTTTCAGTGGTTGGCTAAAATTATCTAAAAGGAGGATGTGTTTATGAAAATCAGTGCGTTTCTGAAGCTGTTTGTCCTGTCGGTGTTTTTCGTCTCCGGAGTCTTCACTGTTAGTGATATCAGGTTTAGCTCACTCAAAAGTGCGGCTGGCCTGACTTCCAGTTCAGTTATTATCTCCGAGGATCCTGGCGGTCAGACGGGTACTATCTGGTATCTGAATGACCGTTATGCACCACGGCCTTTAATTTTGAAACAGGTGCTGAAAGGAAAAAAGAGTATCGAAATTGGTGTGACGCCAGACGAAGAGTTTGTTTGGCATAAGTACCGAGTGGTGAATTCTGATAAGTAGTGGAAATCGTTGGGTAGGCCGGCGGATGCAAAGCATTCCGCCGGCCCCTTTTAATATTTAAATATAGCTATTTTCTTTGCTATAATACTCTCATGAGTAAATTAAGAATATTAATAGATAAATTTGATATTGTTTTGGTGGCCTTGCTGGTTTTGGCTTTGATTGGAGGTTATGCCCAGCAAGTCATTAATATGTTTATTGGTTCAGACTGGCCAAATATTTTACTTCTAGTTTCTGCTATTCTTGGTACTATTCCAGTTTTGTATAGTGCTTATCGAGCAGTTATAAATAGAAAAATTTCCGTGGATCTTTTGGCGGCGGCGGCCTTAGTTTTTTCTTTGCTCGCTGGTGAATGGATTGCGGCAGTTTTCATTAACTTGATGCTTACCGCAGCACGCATCTTTATGTCCTACAATGAACGCCGAGCCCGCAACAGTATTGACGCCCTGTTGAAATTGAAACCACACAAAGTCCGCGTCCAACGTGGTTCTCATATCGTGGACATGGATCCCAAGGATGTTATGGTAGGGGATTTGGTCATGGTTCAGCTTGGTGAACGTGTGTCTGTTGACGGTGTAGTACATTCTGGCGAGGCTAGCGTTGATGAATCATCACTAACCGGTGAATCTATTCCGGTCAATAAAGTGGTGGGGGATAAGGCCTTGAGTTCGACTATGGTGGTGTCTGGTAATTTGATAATTAAGACAGAAAAAGTGGCTGGGGATACAACTCTGGAAAAAATAATTAAAATGGTGGAGGATGCCCAGTTGGAAAAACCTGACATTCATACCTCGGCAGAAAAATTTGCCACTTGGTATCTGTTCACTGTTTTTATTGGTACTATCTTGGCCTATGCTCTGTCTGGGAATGTAATGATGACTCTTGCGATATTACTCGTGGTTTGTGCGGATGATGTGGCTGTCGCTGTGCCTCTCACATTTCTTACGGCTATTAGTTTCTGTGCTAAGAAGGGTATTATTATCAAAGGTGCGAGTTACCTCGAAGTTCTTGGTGATGTTAAAACTATCTTTGTGGACAAGACAGGTACTTTGACCAAAGGAAAGCTCAAGGTAGAAAAATTTGTCAGTTTGGACGATAGTTTAAAAAGTAAAAATTTACAGATTGGTGGCATGCTTACTTCATTGTCTGAACACCCAATTTCCAAAACAATTTTTCAATATGTTTGTGATAATAAATGCGAGGGCAGAACTATTCCCGACAAGATGCAAGAACTACCAGGCAAGGGTTTAATCGCTCATATTGCCGGAGAACAGTATTTCTTAGGTAAGAGAGATTTTGCCAAGGAGTTTGGTCTGCGTTTTTCTGCTGAATTGGAAAAACAGATAGATGGTGAGAATACTGCAGGATACAATGTAACTGTGATTGGAGTGGGGCAGGAGATTCGCGGATATTTTGTCTTGGCTGATGAATTGAAAGCAGGTTTGAAAGAGCAAATACAGGAACTAAAAGATTCAGGTGTAGAAGAAATAATTATGTTGACTGGAGATAATGAAAAAGTGGCCAAGAGAATTGCTGATACTATCGGACTCACCAGTTTTCATGCCAATCTTTTACCTCAACAAAAATTAGAAATAATTAAAGAGGCGCAGAAAAAGTCTGGCAAGAAACGCAAGATGGCGATGGTGGGGGACGGGGTGAACGACGCGGCCGCTCTAACTTTGTCTGATGTGGGAATTGCCATGGGTGGAGCTGGACTCGACGCCGCCATTGAGTCAGCAGACATTGTGCTTATGAAGGATGACTTTGGTAAGATTCCTGAATTAATTAAGATTTCCAAATATGTCATGAAAATATCCAATCAGGATTTCTGGCTATGGGGAATTTCTAATGGTATTGGACTAGCTTTGGTTTTGACTTCCTTCCTGGCACCAACTGGAGCGTCGTTGTATAACTTCTTGACCGACTTTATTCCACTTATCAACTCCACTCGAGTGTTTAAACTGTATTTTGGAAGGCGCTAAAAGCAGCAAATAAACAAGTAAAAAGAGGCTGGAAAATAGCGGGGAGAACCCGCAATTTTCCAGCCTTTTTAATACCCCGAGCTAACTATCAAAATATAATAAAATATGGCCTATAATAAGGCTAGACCAAGGACCGACCTTGGTCTGGATGGGGGGTAAGGAAGCTGTCCTTAACGATGCTTGACTTTTGTATTAAAATATGCTATCATATATAGTATCAAGTCTAGGCGGGTGCCCAGACAAGAGGAATATAGCTCTTCGAAACAAAAAGAAAAGGGGATTCAAAAATGAAATCCACTATCATCAAGTTCGTCATCGCAATCGCCGTCTTCTTCCTCGTTGCTAGTTTCATTTCTTCCTGCTTCACCAAGCCAGAAAATTTCGAAAAGCTGGTCAAAGACGAGGCTGACCGCTACCTGAGGCTGGATACTGTTCGCAATACAGAACGGATCAATGCTCTGAAAGGAGCTGGGCCGCGGTACGGTAAAGTTATCTCAGATCCAATTGAAAAACCTGAGTTGGAAGGTCTGTCCTTCTACAAGGTTCAGATGGATGACTCGACCGTCTGCTTCACTGTTCTCATGCCCAAGGGTGTGAAGAAAGGTGATGCCGTCAAGTTGACGACATTCATGACCTCCCGCTCGGACAACTTCACCGAGTACATGACGGTCGCCACACCTAAAAAGTGATGGCGACAGTCCAATCGCAGCCCGCTTCGTTTATCGAGGTGGGCTGTTCTTAATTTTACTTTTCAATTTTAATAAATTATTGCTATACTTTTACATATGAGAATTAATAGATTTTATTTTGCGTTTGATATAACAAAGAAGGAGGTGAGAATAGAAGAAGAAGGATTGGTCAATCAGATCAGAAATGTTTTGCGTATGGCAGTGGGGGACCCAATACAGCTTTTTAATGGCCAAGGTCAAGAAGCTAAATCTACGATTGCGGATTTTGATAAGAAGTCTGTGACCGTGTCAGTAGAAGAAGTTTTTGATGGTTTGCCGTCAGCTGATAATCAGGCAATATTATATTGTGCGGTGCTCAAAAAAGAGAATTTTGAACTAGTGGTGCAAAAGGCGACTGAGCTTGGCGTAGCTAAAATAGTACCAATTATTACCGAGAGAACAGTGAAATTGGGTCTAAACATGGAGCGGTTACACAAGATTATTATTGAAGCCTGTGAGCAAAGCGGACGAGGATTTTTGCCAGAGATTGTAGAGCCAGTTGATTTTACCTGGGTCCTATCCGAAGCCAAAAATAATGATGTGAATTTGTTTTTTCATTTTTCTAAAACTAAAATTTCTGCAGGAGATAAAATATCGGGGCAGGTGGGATTGTTTGTCGGTCCAGAAGGTGGTTGGAGTGATGAAGAGGTGGATTTGGCGAAAGAAAGTGGTTGCAAGATCGTTTCTTTTGGAGAAAACGTGTTGCGCGCTGAGACGGCGGCTATCATTGCGAGCTATCTTGGTGTAAAATAAAAGCATAAGAACTAAAAACCAGTCGGCGCTGTTCGAAAATCTGATAACGAACGGCGCCGACTGGTTTTTCTTTGTGTTATTGACATTTCTGTATGATAATGTATAATATTTTATAGATTTGCTATCGCCGACAGACATTGGTTCTGAAGGAATAGCTCACATTAGGTGTAATGCTGCAAAGGAGAACGTTATGGATAAGACGAACCGTCCAGATGGTGACTTGAGTGCAGATGAGCGTCGGAGGATACGGATGGGCTTTGCTACCATGGACGACAACTACTTGTTTGTCCACGAAGAGAGTATCCCGTTCAATGTCCGCCTACCCAAAGGCTTTGCCTCGTGCAAGGTCTTTGTCCCGGACCTTAACACGGTCGTTATGGAGAAGGGTGTTCGAGATATGTTGCGCGGCGGATCTGAGGGTTTTCTCGGTGGGCCGGAAGAGATGGAGCATTATTGGTTTAACCAGCACGACTTGCCGTCCGAGATAATGGACGAAGTCAAAATTGGTAAAATCAAGACGCTGATTTTTCTTCGAGTGCTTTGTCGCTCTGTGACTCCAGGGATGGAAGAGGTTACTCTCATTCCATGTATGATATGGAATGAAGACAAAAAGTACTGGGTCCTCGGCACCTGTCCGTTCGATCGCAGGATCAGTGAGGGAGAAGCATACGTGCTCCGTATCACTGAATAATGCATTGGCGGAACCAATATATGGCGGGCTTGGAAGAACTCCAAGCCCGCTTTTTTAATTCAATTTTATAAATAAACGAGCCCCGCGAGATGCGGGGCGGGGAGGTACATTATTTTTGCTGTACGCTCTGTGGCGGTTTTTTTTCGTCACTAGATTTGGGTTTAGGTAGAGGAAAAACCTCTGGCGGTTTTGCTTGCTTCATCAACTCATCAAATGGTGATGGTTTGGGTGGAGGGGTGTTCATGAGACAATTCCTTTGTTTTTTGGGTGGAGAGAACAAGATATGTTTACATATATAATATACCCACTTTTTTGGGTTTTCAAGGATTAAACTGTTGACAAAAGCCCAATTATCAATATACTTATCCCCATAGGCCATAGACAACCGGCATTCATAAGTCCGGTCGAGGTTAACTCACTGCTTTTTGCAGCTCGTCCTAAGTGCCTTTTTATAAAGGTCGTTTTATCCCGTTGTAGATTTTGGCATCAAAAGCATAGCTTTTAAGTAAGTTAAAAAACTTGATCTCCATGAGACCAAGAGAGCTAGATGTCAAAAATGGCTTGTTTGTTAAAAACAATGCCAAAACTCACAACCGGATTTAATTTTTTAAGGAAGATAATTCCGATAAAATATGTCAATTACAATAGATAAGAAGAAAGAAGTTGTTGCTGATTTGACCAAAATCTTTAAAGATTCTAAGTCAGTCGTGTTCTATAAATTTCATGGTTTCAAAATGCCAGAAACCAAAGCTATGCGACGCAAGTTGCGTGCTGAACAAATTGGTGCCACCGTGGCTCGTAAGACTTTGATGAAAAGGGCTTTGAGCGAGGCTGGTATTACTGGAGAATTGCCAGCTTTGGAAGGGGAAATCGGTATGGCTTATGCCGTCGATTTGACCGCTCCAGCTCGCGAAGTTTACAGTATTCAAAAAACTGCAAAAGATTCTTTGGAAATCGTAGGTGGTATCTTTGAAGGAAAGTTTATGTCAAAAGAAGAGATGATGGTTATTGCCTCTATCCCTTCACAAAAAACTTTGTACGCTCAGTTTGTTATGCTTATCAACTCACCAATCCAGAGATTGGCTGTTGGTTTAGATCAAATTGCTAAGACTAAAACAGTTTAAGAAACTGTTCGTCCGAACAATTTTTAATAAAAAAATTGTTTTAGGAAGAAGACTGCCTAGTCACTATTACTCAGAAAAATCGACTTTTCTTAAAGTCGTCCCCGCGTAGGCGGGGATCCAGTCAAATAAGATGGATTCCCGTTTTCACGGGAATGACAGAAGGGGAATGATCGCAATTACTAAAATAAATATAAAATATTATGGAAGAAACAAAAGTTGAGGTTCCAGCAAAGTTTAAGACTATTGTTGAAGCTATCGAAACCATGTCAGTTATCGACTTAAACGAGTTGGTGAAATTGTTAGAAGCTAAGTTCGGTGTATCTGCTTCAGCTGTTGCTGTTGCTGGTCCAGCCGCTGGTCCTGCTGCCGCTGCGGAAGAGAAGAACTCATTCAAAGTTGAGCTCGCTGACGCTGGTGCATCAAAGATTAGCGTTATCAAAGTAGTTAAGGAAGCTTTGGGTCTTGGTTTGAAAGAAGCTAAGGACTTGGTAGATGCTGCTCCTTCAGTTTTGAAGGAAGAAATGCCAAAGGCTGATGCTGAAAAATTGAAGAAAGACATCGAAGCTGCTGGTGGTAAGGTGAATCTAAAATAATAAAATGGGCTCGAAAGAGCCCTTTTATTATTTTGAGGAATCCCGTCCCAACCCAGGCCGAGGGCGTGTGCGAACCCGATACAAAATCTCGAAGACTCGCTTTGTCACGGGCAAGTAGCACAAAATACTGTTTCATTCGCGGGCGACGTGCCCGTAAAACTTCCTAGTTTTTTCGGGAGACCGAGGCCGTATGACCTTTGGGACTGGGGTGAATCTAAAATAATAACCATTCTGGTTTGGAAAGACCGCACGAGAAATCGGGCGGTTTTTCTTTTGTTAGACCAAAAGAAAAACCGCCCAGAGCACGTGGCTTCAGGCGGTTTTGGGAAGGAGAGTGGCAATCTCAGTAGAAGATCATCGTCACAATTTTGTCTGTGGTCCGTTCCTTGAGGATACGGGCGCCACTTACTGTGTGACTGTAGATACCAGCCAAGCTTTCTGCTAGGCGCAGTGGATCAGTCGGTGGAACCGGTGATGGTTGTTGAACACCGTTCTCAGATGGTTGAGCTGTGAGGGCTACACGGACAGGCTTCTCACGCCAGAATTCGACAGTCATCGTTTCGAGATTGAAAACCATGATGTCATTGGGCTGAATACCGGTCGGTTTCATTCCTTCGTAGAGCATATTTTGCTCCTTTCCTTTATGTTGTTAGTGAATGAACAATTACAGAAATAAGATTACATTGTTTTATTGCTTTGTCAATGTATTCCTTTTCGTTTCTCCGACGTGCTATAATTCTTCATCATTAGATAATTTAAAAAAATATGGAAATACTAGCAATGCTTTTGGGTGGAGTCTCTCGGGTGAAAATGATGCGCCTATTTCTCTTTAATAATACCGGGGTGTTTACCCTGACTGATTTAAATGAACGCCTTAAAATCAAACCAGCTGAAGCTAAAAAAGAGCTAGCACAATTGGAGAAGATGGGTTTAATTAAGGGTAAATCTGTCGTGAAGGTAATTGAAAAAAAGAAGGGTAAAAAAATTGTATCTTTAAAAAAGAAGGAAATTGGTTTTAGTCTCAGCGACGAGTTTGCTTATTTATCATCTTTAAAAAACCTTTTGACTGGTACACAGTTATACACCAATGAGGAGATTGTTAAGAGACTGGCCAATGTTGGCAAACTCAAGATGATAATTATTTCTGGAGTGTTTACTCAAGATTTTTCTAGTCGCGTCGACCTCTTTGTGGTAGGTGATCACCTAAAGAAAAATGTTTTGGAGAAGGTGATAAAAACTATGGAAGCTGAGATTGGTCGTGAATTATCCTATACCTATTTTGAGACAGCCGACTTCCTGTACCGTACTGATGTTTGTGATAAGTTGGTTTACGATGTTTTGGATTTTCCGCATGAGACTATTCTGGACAAGTTGGGCGAGCAAAAATTTAGGAGCAAATAGTATAGGCAGAAAGCCCTAGTTTCGCTTTGCGAAACTGGGGCTTTCTTTGCCTTTTGCGTTTCCTTATAAAATGATATAATTAACCCATGGTTGTTGTTTGTCGGCGGCAACCGCATTTTAACAAAGTTTATTAATCGGTCGTTCACGAAGGTGAATTACCAAATTTAAAATTAAATGTTGATTACTACTTGGGGTAACGTTATGGCTGCTTCATTAAAAGGTATGTGGCTTGCCGTTGCTTCTTATCTACCATCTCTCGTCTTTGCTATCGTTGTCTTCATCCTCGGATGGGTCATCGCTGCTATGATTGAGAAGTTTGTTGCTAAGTTGATCACACTCACCAGAGTTGATTCTATTTTGGCTACAACTGGTCTAAAAGAATTGTTGGCTAAGGCTGGTGTTGAATTGAACTCTGGCGCTTTTGTCGGAGCTCTTATCAAGTGGTTCTTGGTCATCGTCTTCTTGGTTGCTTCATTTGATATCTTGGGTCTCTCTCAGGTCAACGAATTCTTGCGTGGCGTCGTCTTGTCATATTTGCCAAACGTTATCGCTGCAGTTTTGATTCTCTTGGCTTCAGCTATTGTGGCTGAGTTTTTGAAGAAAGTGGTCATTGGAAGTGCAAAGGCTGCTGGTGTAGCTAAATCAGCTTTCTTGGGTAGCGTTACCAAGTGGGCAATTTGGATTTTTGCCATTTTGACTGCTTTGACTCAACTCGGAATCGCTGTCTCTATTATTCAGACCGTGTTCATCGGAGTAGTAGCCGCTTTGGCTCTTGCTATCGGTCTATCATTTGGTTTGGGTGGTCGTGATGCCGCCGCTCGTGCGATTGAAAAAATGCGCGATGAAGTTTCAGATAGATAATATTTGAAAAACTCATAAAAACACCCGCAATTCACAAGATTGCGGGTGTTTTTTGTTGCTCTTTTTTTACCTTTTATTTTCCACACATTCCCAAAAAGCCTTATATAATATGGCTATTTTCCAAGGATATAAAACTGAATATATAAAGCCTTAAAATGTCTTGACTTATTT
>JBAWVR010000013.1:0-16318 GCA_037147155.1 bacterium
TGTCAATACAGTTAATATATTAGATAAAAAATTTGATGAACATTTTGACTGTGTATTTGAATGTGTTGGCAGAGAGGAAAGTGAGACAATCAATACAGCTGCTAGAATAACTAAGAAAATGGGTGATATAATTGTCATGGGCGCTTATAAGGCAAACTACCAATTACCAATTAACGCCAGATTAATTTTTTCCAAAGAAATAAAAGTTATCGGTGCAAATTCTTATAATTCATCAAGCAAAAGAAATGATTTTAGTGTCGCGATAGACTTAATATCAAAGAATAAACTTAACCTTGAAGGAATAATAACCCACACATTACCACTGAAGAATTTTTTACTGGGATTAAATCTATTTAAAAATAAAAACAAATCCGGGGCAGTGAAGATTGTATTCTCAAATGTTATTTAACTATGAATCTGTGGATTTTTGATAATGACGGAACACTGTACAACGATGATGGAATAAAAAATAATTTTCCTGATATTTTTTCAGATTATGTATCAGGTATAATTAATAAACGGAGAGGAGAATTAATTAACGAACTTCCTAAATTAAAAATAAAGTGGGGGACAAACCTATCTGCACTCGCCATATCAAGAGAATATGATATTGATTTTAATAAGATTGTTAAAAATACATATTTAAAAATTCATCTAAAGAAAAGAAAAGTAAAGTCGAATAAAGGATTAAGAGCTTTTCTCAAAACTATAGAATCTGACGATAAAATTGTTTTTACAAATAGCCCATCAAAATTTGCAAAGGCAATTTTAAAACATAATAATGTCAGTGGTTATTTTAAGAAGGTCTTTGGTATACAAGAAAATAATTTTCTAGAAAAACCAGATGTAACGTCATATGATAATGTTAAAAAATATTCAGAAAAATACGACAAGATATTTTTCTGCGATAATTCAATTGAAAATTTAAATATCCCAAGCAAATTGGGTTGGATAACAATACTATACAAAAATGATGATATAAAACATGATAAAAACGTTCTTAAAAAACATATTGTTGTTCATTCATTTAATGAATTAAGCGGCTTAATATAATATTGTTGTATTTCCATTTTATTAGTTTATTTGTTATTATTTACCCATGTCAAAGAAAATTTTACTATCCGGCGTCAAACCGACTGGAAGACCGCATATAGGCAACTACTTTGGGGCCATGAAGCAATTTGTGGACAGTCAGGACACTCATGATTGTTATGTTTTTATTGCTGATTACCATGCCATGAATCTCATCCAGAATGGTCAGGAATTAAAACAGGGAACGATCGATATTGCTCTAGACTACTTAGCGATTGGTCTTGATCCAAAGAAAGTTTGTCTATTCAAGCAGTCGGATGTGCCACAAGTGACTGAATTGTGTTGGATTTTTAACACCATCACCACCATGCCATACCTAATGCGTGCTCATGCTTACAAGGATGCTGAAGCTAAGAACAAGGAAATAAACGTTGGTACTTTTGATTACCCGATACTCATGGCCGCTGATATTCTCATTCAGGATGCTGACGTGGTGCCAGTTGGTAAAGATCAAAAGCAACATGTTGAGTACGCTCGCGATGTGGCTGAAAAGTTTAATCGTATTTTTGCTAATAACGAAGAAGTGTTTAAACTTCCAAAGGATTATATTTTGGAAAGCGTTGAAACTGTTCCGGGAACTGATGGTCAGAAGATGTCCAAGAGTTACAACAATACGATTGAGCTCTTTGCTGAAGATGATGAAATACAAAAAGCAGTTATGAGTATTGTCACTGATTCTTCTGGCGAAAAACCCAAAAATGTTCGAGCTATTCACAATCTTTTCCGTGATAAGGAATACCTAGACAAGCTGTATGCTGAGAATAAAGGTAAATACAAAGCCCTCAAAGATGCTTTGGCAGCTGACATCAAAGCCTTTATCGCTCCGATTCGCGAACGCCGCAAAGAACTCGCTAAAAATTTGCCAGAGGTTTTGAATATTTTGAAAGTTGGTGGTGAGAAGGCCCGCGCTCGCGCCGAGGCCAAGATGCTGACGGTTAGAAAAGTCGTTGGGGTTGATATAGACTAGTTCCTAGTTTTCAACAAATGAATAAAACAAAAAAACAAGAAAAAGTAAACGGTTTCAATAATTTTTTTACTAATATCTGGTTTTTGACCAAGTTTCACTTTCAGAGATTGCCTGTGTCTATGACACTTCGGGTGGTTTTCACTGTCCTCTTGGCAGTCATTTCTGTCTTTGGAACCAAATACTTCTCACAATTGATTGATGCTGTTGTGACTTTTGTTAAGGATGGTGATACTAGTTCAATTCTATTTTATTTAATTGCATATTCCATAACACTATTTATTCCTGACGTTCTTGATCAAGTCATAAGCTATTTAAGTGCATATATATCCAGAAACATGATACGTGATTTGGATATATTTGTAGTAAGTAAATTAGGATTGGCAGATATTGCCCACATTGAAGATCCGGAATACCAAAACAAAAACTCTAGAGCCTTTCGTTATGGCACTAGTCCAATCTTAGACCTTGTAGAGCGCGGATTCGCCAATATAAAATACATATTTATTTCTGCAACTATTATAGCTATTATTTGGTCAATTGACTGGAAAATAATTTTGGTAATAATTGCTTTTTCAATTCCAAGCTTCTTGATTGAAATTAAATTTGGCCGTTCTAGATTTAAGTTAATAGGTGAAAATGCAGCTAGTTTCCGTTGGTACTCCTATCTGAAGAGTTTCTTTTACAACAAATTTACCCTAATTGAGTCAAAATTCATTGGCGTACAAGACAAGGTTATCGATGAAATGCGTGATACATCGATAATAATCGACAATAAAATTATTGCTCTCGAAGGCAAAATTGCTACCTGGAGAATACTCGCCAACCTTTTCGCTGTAGTCGGCTATATATTGGTGGTATTTTGGGTGGTAAATATGTCCATGAAGGGTCTAATCGGTGTGGGTAGTATTATCTTCATTGTATCAACTGTTTCTCGCCTAAACGATGTGATTAGTCAGTTAATATACAATATTTCCAATATGATTGAGAAGAACATTCATATCAATGAAATGTTCGAATTACTAAATATTACACCAGTTGTCGTGCAAAAGGAGAATGCAATTACAGTAATGCCAAAACTACCCAAAATTGAGTTTCGCAACGTGTCATTTAAATATCCAAACACAGACAGTTTTGTCCTAAAGAATATTTCCTTCACAATCAATTCCGGTGAAAAGATCGGATTAATCGGTAGAAACGGAGTAGGAAAGACAACCGTCGTTAGATTATTACTTCGTATCCACGATCCATCAGAAGGAGAAATATTAATTAATGGCGTTAATCTAAAAGATTTTGATTTAAAGTCTTGGTGGAATAAGTTATCTGTTTTACTTCAAGATTTTACAGTTTATAATTTTGAAATTAAAAAAACAATTTCATATGGTCAGATTGGAAAGCCTATAGATCTTGAGAAGGTTAAAAAAGCTGCTCAGGAAAGTACCGCTTCTGATTATATTGAAAAATGGGAAAAGGGTTATGATGAAAAAATCGGTTTGGAGTTTGGTGGAAAAGAGTTATCAAAAGGGGAGAAACAAAAGTTGGCTCTAGCTAGAACTTTTTATCGTGACGCTGATATTTATATTCTCGATGAACCAACCGCGGCCGTAGATTCTCCATCAGCCTCTAGAATTTTCAGAAACATTGAAAATCTGCCAAGCGACAAATCAGTTCTACTTATCTCACACAACTTTGCCACCCTGCGCCGAGCCGATAAAATTATTCTTCTAGAAGATCAATCCATAGTAGAGATGGGCACACACGAAGAATTGATGGCCAAGAGCGAGCTTTACGCAGGAATGTATAATGAGCAAAAGAGCGAGTACGAATAATAAAATGGTGGCGAATAGTGTATAATATTAAGTACTTTATAAATATGGCCGAAGAAAACAAAAAAATTAATGGGGAGAAAATCAAATTAACGGCCGGTGCAGTTATTAGATATCTCAAAATGCACAGTCGAGCCACCTGGTTGCTCTCGATTTTAACCATTCTCGCCGCGCTCGGTAATGGTTTTATCCCCTATATTACCGGTAGTTTTTTTGATTCAATAATTGCACCGGGCAAGCATGTAAGCATCTTATTTTCTTCGGTACCACTTTATGGCGCTTTGTTGGCGGCATGGATTATTGTGCAGATAACCACGGCCGTAATTGAATGGCAGATATCTATCAGAAGCTTGGCAGTTAATCATAATATTTGGTGCGACTATATGGCCGAGGGCATTGGCAAGATTTTGCTTTTTCCTATTTCTTTTCTAAAAGATAATAATCCAAGCTCAATCACTCACAAAATGGATATGGCGGCGGCAACGATATGTCAGACTTTTGTTACAGGCATCTTGAGAGTGGCACCAAAATTTTTGAGTTTAATTATTGCTTTTGTTGTTTGTTATCATATTAGCCAAACACTACTCCTAACATTAATTTGTGGTTTAATAGTTTTTGCGATTGCTATGTATATTGGAGTGAAGCCACTTGCAAACTTCCAAGAAGAATTTTGGATGAAACTACACAAAGTCTGGGACGATTTTAGTGGTGTTTTAGACAACACACTGACCATCAAACAGTCTGGAACTGAGAAGTATGAAAAGGCTAGAATCAGTAAGCTGTTTAAGGACTGGATGATACCGTCTTTTCTGAGAAAAGACTCAGTTAAAATCAATTTAAACTTTTATCAGAAATCAATTATTTTACTCACACAGTTTGCCGTTTTTTGTGTATCACTCAAGCTAGTTATTTCTGGACAGATAACCATTGGCAGTCTTTTGGCTTTCAATGCTTACACCGCTTTGGCTTTTGGTCCACTCATGGAGTTTGGGTCAGACTGGCAAGATATTGTGGGTGGTATTGTGACTATATCTGAAACAGAAAAGATTTTAAAAATGCCGACCGAAAACTATCAACCAGAGGGATACATAAAACTTCATCAAATTAGTGGAAATCTATCTTTAAAAAATGTCGAGTTTTATTACAACGCCGATACCCCGATTTTGAAAGACATTTCATTTGATGTTAAACAGGGAGAGGTGATTGCTCTGGTGGGAGAATCTGGTGTTGGCAAGAGTACGCTCATCGACTTGATTTCAGGTTACAATCTACCTCAGAGTGGTGAAATACTAATTGATGACGTAGATATTAGAAAAATTGATCTCGGATTTTTGCGACGCAATATTGGCGTAGTACCACAAGAAGTTGTACTGTTTAATGATTCCATTAGAAAAAATATCTCCTACGGTAGTTTTAATGTTAGTGACAAAGAAGTAAAGGCTTGTTGCGAGAAGATTGGTCTAACCGAATTTATTGAAAAGCAGGCAGATGGTTGGGATGCAGTTGTCGGTGAAAGAGGTATAAAATTGTCTGTTGGTCAAAAGCAGAGAGTTGCTATTGCTCGTGCTATGCTTCGCAATCCAAAGATTTTGATTCTTGACGAACCAACTTCAGCCTTAGATGCTAGTACTGAGAGCCTAATTACTGAAGCTTTAGAAGATTTGATGCAAAACAAGACCACTTTTGTTATTGCTCATAGATTAAGCACTGTCAGAAAAGCAAATAAAATCCTCGTTTTTAAAGATGGTAAAATAACAGAAAGTGGCACACACGATGAATTATTGAAGAAAAAGAGAGGGGAGTACAAACGATTGTATGATTTACAGATTGGACTTCATAAATAATCGGCATACTGATAAACAAAGGAGGTGATACCGCGAAGTAAAGATCGCCCTCGCAAAAAATCAAACTTTGATTTTTTGCGAGGGCGTTTTTCGTTAATAATTATTAGATTAATTTACCCGAGAAAATTTTAACTGATGATGGAAAATCAACACTCTTATCTGTGGTATATTCAGTATTATTCAAAGGAGCTAATGCTTGGAAAATAAGACCAAAAGGCCTGCATCTCAGTGATCTACCAGTTTTGGTCAAAGTCTTAAAGAAGATTGTTGATAAAAATAACACAGTTTTGATTGCAGATAATAGGGAAGAATTGCTCTGTAACTGCGACCAGGTTATAAAGTTGGAATAATTGCGTGATATTGACGTATTGTATTAGTTATGCTAGTATAGAGAGCAGATTATCTCCTACATATTAATTGTGAAAGTCTATTATTCAATAGACTAATCTTCTAAACACAAAGTCCTAGAAAGCAAAAGAAAGGAATTGCAAAATGAATAACCAAAATAATATTGCCAGGCTAATTATTACATTTACTTGTAATAGAGCTTGTCAGGGCTGTTGCAACAGCTATAGCTCAATCTTGAATAGAGCAGAATACATCGATGATGTGTCTGAGATTTCAGGATTTAATTCTATTTGTCTTACTGGCGGTGAACCATTGTTGAATATTGATTCAACAATTAATATTCTTCAAGCCGTCAAGATAAAATGTCCTAATTCCAAAGTCTACCTTTACACAGCCTTCTTTACCGAGAGAGTAAATGAAATTTTGGATATGGTTGATGGAATTCATTATACCCTGCACGCCGAAGCAAATTTAAAAGATATTGAAGATTTTGAAAAATTTCAGAGTTTAATCTCAATAAGATCGAATGAAAAATCTTTTAGACTCTATATCGACTCCAGGGTAAAACACGCTGTTTCCATTAAGCCAAACATCTGGAAAAGACTTGAAATTAAACGATGGTTAACAGAAGAGGAGTTACTTCTCTTACAACCAGAAGGTCTGCCACCAAATGAGAAATTGTTCATTCTGAAAGAAAAAGAATAGGGGGTATTTACCCGGGATTACTGCAATCCCGGGTTTTAATTTGCCATTTTGGTGAATTGTAGTATAATGATCCTTGTAAGTTAAGACACCGCAACACGGCTGTTTGGCCCAAAAGCCAAGCTTGGGGAAGAAAGGACTAATTTAGTCTGAGTAGAACCTCTCGGAATAACCCGAACAAGAGTTATAAAATAAGGTTTATCGGCATACTGATAAACAAAGGAGGTGGTACCGCGTTCATAAAAGATCGCCCTCGCAAAAAATCAAAGTTTGATTTTTTGCGAGGGCGTTTTTGTTTGATATTTTACTGGTCCCGTTAGAGACGGAGATTAAGAAAATATTTTTACAACAAGATATTATTAAAATAAAAATGACTTTGGCACCAATACATAATGCTTAAAGTCTCTAACGGGATGCAAAGAACATACATTAAAGATTTACCACAAAAAGTGGGACAAGAAGTTACAATCTCAGGTTGGGTGGATATTCGTCGTGATCACGGCAAACTTATTTTCGTTGATCTACGCGATATGTCAGGCAAGGTTCAGATGGTAGCACTGCCAAACAACAAAGAAGGTCATGAAGTGGCTAACACCATTCGTCCAGAATGGGTAGTTGAAGTCAAAGGTAAAGTTAACCCTCGTCCAGAAAAACTCGTGAACCTAAACGAACCAAACGGAGCAATTGAAATTGAAATCCTTGGTATTACTGTTTTGAACGAGGCTCAAACTCCACCGATTGATGTCCGTGGCGATGGTCGTGATATTGGTGAAGATGTACGTCTCAAGTATCGTTACTTGGACTTGCGTCGTCCACGTTTGCAAAAGAATATTCGCAACCGCAGTAAAGTCCAAACCTATGTTAGAAACTTTCTAACCAAAGAAGGTTTTTCAGAAATTGAAACTCCAACTTTGACCACTGCCACAGCTGAAGGTTCTCGCGACTTTATCGTTCCATCACGTCTTGAACCAGGCAAGTTTTATGCTTTGCCACAATCTCCACAGCAATACAAACAGCTTCTCATGGCTGCAGGTATGGAAAAGTATTTCCAATTTGCTCGTTGTTATCGTGACGAAGATAGTCGCGGTGACCGCCAACCAGAGTTTACTCAAATGGACTTGGAAATGAGCTTTGTAAAGCGTGAGGATGTCATGGATGTGAACGAAAGGGCTTTGATTGCCTTGGTAACAGAACTTTACCCAAACAAGAAAATTCAACAAGTTCCATTTCCACGTTTAACCTACAAGGAAGCTATTGAAAAATATGGTTCTGATAAGCCGGATATTCGCGAGAATAAAGAGGATCCAAATCTTCTAGCTTTCTGTTGGGTGATTGATTTTCCATTCTTTGAAAAGGATGACAAGGGTGGTTGGACTTTCTCACACAACCCATTCTCAGCTCCAAAGCCAGAGCATATGGCAGACCTTATGAACAAGACTAACATTGGTGACATTTTGACCACACAGTACGATATCGCTCTAAACGGCTATGAACTCGGTGGTGGTAGTATTAGAAACCACAGACCAGAAGCCCTGCACAAAGTATTGGAAATTATGGGCTTTGATGAAGAAAAAATTGAACGTGAATATGGCCACATGTTGAAGTCCTTCTCGTTTGGTGTACCTCCACACGGTGGTATTGCTTGGGGCTTTGACCGCCTGATGATGATTATGGAAAATGAACCAAACATTCGTGAAGTGATTGCCTTTGCTAAAACTGGTGAAATGCAAGACCTCATGATGAATGCTCCGGGTGTTGTGGCTGACGAGCAACTTCGCGATTTGAAGTTAAAGATGGTTAAAAAAGAAGATAAATAATTATGAAAAAAGAAGACTGCATATTTTGTAAAATTGCTGACGGTAAAATACCTTGTGTTAAGGTTCTTGAAGATGCAAAACATTTGGCCTTTTTGGACTTGAATCCAAATACCGAGGGCATGACCCTGGTGACTACTAAAGACCATTTTGACAGTGATGCTACCGATATGCCAGACCAAGAATATTCTGACTTGATGCTTTATGCCAAACAAGTAGCAAAATTATTGGAAAAAGGTTTAAAGGTTAAAAGGGTGGCTATTGTTATGGAAGGCTTGGGTGTGAACCATGTTCATATCAAATTGTACCCAATACACGGTTTAAACAGCAAATTTGAGGAAATGTGGGCCAATGACAGAGTCTTCTTTGATAAATACACTGGCTACATAACTACTCAACTAGGCCCCGAAACAACCACGGAACAAAGAGTAGGAACTCTAAAAAAGATAGAAGCCAATCTAGGCTAAATAATAACAAAACCGCTCCAAAGGCGGTTTTGTTATACACTGGAAATAATACAGATAATATGAGAAAATATAGAGGTAATGACTGACACCGCAGGCACTGTTTATAAAGTTAAAACTGAGCAATTCGAGGGGCCTCTCGACTTGCTTTTATCATTGATTGAAAAGCGCAAACTTTTTATCAATGATATTTCACTAGCCAAAGTAGCTGATGATTATGTCGCACATTTAGGTCAGGCAGAAAGTTTTCCGATTGCTGATAGTGCTAACTTTATTTTGATTGCCTCAACACTACTTCTCATTAAATCAAAATCTCTCTTACCACAACTAGCCTTAAACGAAGAAGAGAAAACCAATATTGACGATCTGGAAAAGAGATTGAGAATTTATCAACGCATGCGTGAAGCCTCTATCAATATAAAAAACCTATTTGGTCAAGAAATAATTTTCCCAGCCAGACCAAGAAAATCCGTACCTGTTTTTTCACCAGACGAATCTATGACTGTCTCTAATTTAGCTTTAGCGATTAAAGTAGTTTTGACTAATTTACCCAAGAAAGAAAAACTACCAAAACTTCTAGTTAAAAAAGTTATTTCATTGGAAGACACTATTAATACATTGACCAAAAGAATTCAATCCAGTTTCAAAATGTCTTTCCGTAACTTTTCTAATTTTGGTAAACAAGAAAAAGTAAATGTAATTGTCAGTTTCTTGGCCATGCTTGAACTCGTCAAACAGGGGATTATCAATGTCACCCAAGACAAGCATTTTGACGATATTCAAATGGAGAGTCACAAAATTGACGTACCACATTATAATTAATAATTTACAAATTTTTTATGAATTTAGAACAACAAATTGAAGCAATACTCTTTTGGAAGGGTGAACCAGTTAAAGTTACAAAACTTGCTGAATATTTAGGCGTTGATGAAAATGCCATCAAAGAGGGTATAGATAAGCTGGAAACGAGCCTAAATGAGCGAGGTATTGTTCTAATTCGCAAGGATGAAGAAGTGGTGTTAGGTACTGCCAAAGTTGCTAGTGCTTTGATTGAAAAGCTCACCAAGGAAGAATTGGTTCGTGACCTTGGCAAAGCTGGTCTAGAAACTCTATCTATTATTATCTACAAAGGCCCAATCTCTCGAGCTGAGATTGATTATATTCGTGGTGTTCAGTCCAACTTTATTATTCGTAACCTGTCTATCAGAGGTCTGATTGAAAGAGTTCCGAATCCAAATGACCAACGTAGTTTCTTGTATCGCCCAACTTTTGATCTTCTCCAATATCTTGGCCTGTCAAAAATAGAAGATATGCCGGAATTCCAAGCGGTCAAAGATGACCTATTGGCTTTTGAGCAATCCAAGGAAGAAGAAAAGCAAATTGATGAGAAAGTAGAACAAAGCTTGGCTGACCTAAACGAGATTGAGGAGAAAGAAGATTCTGAATCTGCAATGAATAGTTCAGTTGATGACATTTCTGACACAAAAGAAGCCTAAGATGATTTGAAAATATGGATCCTGAGAATAATTTTAATGATATAGCTGATTCAATTAAAACAAACGAGCCAGATAACGCTCGAAAGTATTTTGTAATTGCCGTATTGATAATTATTTTTATCTTTTTGGGTGTAGTTGGTAAGAAACAAATTTATAGTAATGAAAAAAACCAGAACATTTTAAGTGAGCTGCCAAATACATTTTGGAGTTATATGCCAAGTCTCTTGTCAGCGAATAAAGAACCGGAAAAAAAACCAATCACAGCCTACGACAATCTCAGTCTTCAAGCTAAATCTGCATGCGTTTGGGACGTCCAAAATCAAAAGGTTTTATTCCAAAAAAATGGAGACCTAGTACTACCGATTGCCTCAATCACCAAGCTCATGACTACTGTTGTAGCTATGGAAAATCTATCGAAATTTGCCACTGTTAAAATATCTTCTGATAATTTATTATCAGAAGGGGACACTGGTCTACTCAATCAAGAGAAATGGTCACTTAATGATTTACTTAGCTTTAGCTTAACCAACTCTTCAAACGACGGAATGATGGCCGTAGCTAGCACAGTAAGTTCAGTCATAAATCAAGCCGGAGACTACAGTGAGAACAATTTTACGCGGCTCATGAATAAAAAGGCGGTTGATATGGGTTTATCAAATACAAGATTTTATAACAGTACGGGACTTGATGTTGATTTAAATTTATCTGGTGGTTACAGTACAGCAAGGGAAATTTCTAAACTAATGGAGTATGCCATACAAAACTATCCCGACATTATGGAGGCCACATCACAAAATGCTGCAGTCTTCTCATCACTATCCAATATTAAACACATCTCTAAAAATACGAATGAGGTGGTAAATGAAATACCCACAATTATTGCTTCTAAAACCGGTTTTACAGACCTAGCTGGTGGCACATTGGTGGTAGCCTTTGATGTTGGTTTATCACACCCAGTCATTGCTACAGTTTTAGGATCAGGTCGTATGAAAAGATTTAGCGATATTGTCCAACTAGTACAAGCTACCCAAAAACAGCTTTTAAATCAGCAAAATAACGTTAAATAATGAGCTACTTGGATTTTGCCAGATAGCTCAAAATCGAGTATAATAACAAACATATATGAATATTCACGCCCTAGAAATCTTTGATGTGGTCAAAGTCTTAACGCCTGCGGTAATTGCCTTTATTGTTGGTATTTTAATTACACCATTTTGGACAAATTTTCTTTATAAAAAAGAAATGTGGAAGAAGAGTGCCAAAACTGTCGCGTTTGATGGAGGTGGTACACCAATTTTTAATAGCCTACACAAAGACAAAGAGACCAAAACCCCACGCTTGGGAGGACTAATTATCTGGGCTTCAGTCATTATTGTTACTGTTGGTATCTGGTTATTGGATAAGGCGATGCCTGGAACTTTTTTAAATCGTTTAGATTTTCTAAGTCGTAGCCAAACCTGGGTTCCATTGTTTGCTTTGGCCATTGGCGCTTTTGTTGGTTTTCTTGACGATATCCTTGAGATTCGTGGCAGTAAAGACTACAAAGCTGGTGGCTTATCATTAAAGAAACGCTTACTAGTAATTGGTTTGATTGGTTTATTTTGTGGTTGGTGGTTCTATTCCAAACTCGATGTTACAACTCTTGGCATTCCATTCTGGGGCGATTTGCAAATTGGTTGGCTAATAATTCCGGCTTTTATCATTGTGGCAATTTCCACATATTCAGGCGGAGTTATTGATGGCCTTGATGGCTTGGCTGGTGGAATTTTTACAATTATTTTTTCCACTTACGCGGCGATTGCTTTTTCACAACACCAACTGGATCTATCTGCTTTTTGTGCCACTATTGCTGGAGGAACTTTAGCATTTCTTTGGTTCAATATTCCACCAGCCAGGTTTTACATGACTGAGACTGGCAGTATGGCCCTCACTATTACTCTAGCGATTGTTGCCTTTATGACTGACTCTCTTGGTGGTGGACATGGTGTTCTTTTATTACCAGTTATCGCTTTACCGCTTGTTCTAACTGTTCTATCAGTAGTTATACAAACATTGTCAAAGAGATTTCGTGGTGGTAAAAAAGTATTTCTAGTGGCACCAATTCATCATCACTTTGAGGCCAAGGGCTGGCCTGCTTACAAAGTTACCATGCGTTTTTGGGTGTTGGGTATTATGACTGCTGGTTTAGGTCTCATCATTTCATTAATAAGTAAATAATGTCCTGGTTAAAAATAGACAAAACTTTTTTGTTCCTTTCAATTATTTTGGTTGTTTTTGGTTTTGTCGTTTTTTTATCTTCGTCTATGAGTTTGGCCACCAGAGACAATATCAATCTCTACAAAGTTATTGGGGGGCAACTAGTTTTAGGTATTCTAGCGGGTTCATTTTTGGCCATAATTGTAGCTGGCTTAAAAAATCTTGACTGGATGAGAAAATACGCCTGGTGGATTTTTGGTTTTGCACTTTTGGCTACCGCAGCTGTATTTTCACCTATAGGTTTTGGTTACAATGGTGCTCATCGTTGGCTTAACTTTGGCTTTGTAAACTTTCAACCAATTGAACTACTAAAATTAGGAACACTGATTATTTTGGCCAAGTTATTTGCAGATTACAATGAATTTTTGACTCAGAAATGGTTCGGCTTGGCCTGGCTAGCTGCTATTTTAGCCCCAATTACTATTCTGCTTTTTCTTCAACCTGACATGGACGGTTTGGCCTCAATATATTTAATTACTTTTGCTCTATATTTTTTGGCTGGCGCACCATGGAAAAGAATCGGTTTAATATTCCTGGCTGGCGCAGTCGGGTTTTGTCTTTTAGCCTTTTACAAGCCATACATTATGGATCGCTTGACCAGCTTTATGCATCCAGAAAAAGATCCATTGGGTATTGGCTACCAACTCAATCAGTCACTAATTGCTATCGGTTCTGGACAGTTAACCGGCAAAGGCATCGGGCAGAGTATTCAAAAATTTAAGAATCTACCTGAATCAATCAGTGATTCAATCTTTCCTATTGCTGCAGAAGAACTAGGACTAATTGGTTCGACATTAATTATTGTTCTGTTTTTACTACTAGCTTTTCGAGGTTTTTTCATCGCTGGTAAAACAGGGGATATGTTTAGTGGACTCTTGGTCAGTGGAATTGTTATAATGATTATGTTCCAGTCATTCATTAATATTGGTTCTATGACTGGTGTTATGCCACTGTCAGGTCTGCCACTAATCTTTTTCAGTAAAGGGGGATCGTCGCTGTTATTTTCTATATTAAGCCTCGGTATAATTTTAAATATTTCAAAAAATATTAAACACAAAAAAATATGAAAATTTTATTTACAGGTGGAGGCTCCGGTGGCCACTTTTACCCCATTATAGCTGTAGCTGAAAAAATCAATGAAATAGCCAGAGCTCAAAAAATCTTAGCTCCGAAGTTATATTTTATGTCTGATTCACCTTACGATCAGAATCTACTCAATGAAAATCAGATTGAATTTGTGCCCAACACCGCCGGCAAGGTGCGCCAGTATTTTTCATTATTAAACATAGTTGATCTATTTAAAACTGCCCTGGGAGTATTTTTTGCTTTAATTAAAATTTTTGTTATCTTTCCAGATGTAGTTTTTAGTAAAGGAGCTTATAATAGTTTTCCGGTTGTCTTGGCTGCTAGATTTTTTGGTATACCAATCATAATCCACGAGTCTGACAGTGTGCCTGGACGTGTCAATCTCTGGGCCGGAAAATTTGCTCAAAAGGTAGCGATTTCATATCCTGAAGCCGCCCAGTACTTTAACAAAGATAAAGTGGCCTTAACTGGGAATCCACTCCGCGTTGGTGTTGAACAAACTCAGACCATGGATGCTCGTGACTTTTTGAAACTGAAAATAAATAAGCCATTACTACTTATACTCGGTGGTTCATTGGGTTCCCAAAAAATAAACAATGTCATATTGGATTGCTTACCACAGCTTATTTCTAAGGTACAAATCATTCATCAGACTGGAAAAAACAACATTGATGAAGTCACCAAACTTTCCAACATGATCCTTGATAATAATCCAGACAAGGATGATTATCATCCAACTGAATACCTAAATTCATTAAATCTAACTATGGCAGGCAGTACAGCAGATTTGATAATATCTAGAGCTGGTTCAACTATTTTTGAAATTGCCAATTGGGGACGTCCAAGCATTATGATTCCAATAACTGACTCCAATGGTGATCACCAGAGAAAAAATGCCTATGCCTATGCTCGTGCAGGGGCGACAGTGGTTATCGAAGAAACAAATCTAGCTAGTAATGTTTTACTCATGGAAATCAATCGCTTGATAAGCTCACCTGAATCCTTGGCCAAAATGAGTCAGAACGCCAAAGCGTTTTCTAAACCAGATGCGTCCGAAATGATTGCTAGTGAAATCTTGCGTATTGGTATATCACACGAAGAATAAAATTTATTATGATTTGGTTTTATAAAATAAATTCAAATCGTCAGCTACTATGCCTATTTATTTTAGTAGCATTTTTTTCATATTTCAAAACATCTGCCTACACAATAGATGAGTTACAACAGAAAATTGAAGCTACCAACCAAACAAAAGCACAGTTAGAAAAAGAAATCGCTGCCTACGAAACTCAATTGAAAGCAGTAGGGGAGGAGAAAGATACCTTACAAAACGCTATTAAGACTTTGGAGTTAAGTGGTAAAAAAATTGCAACTGATATTAAATTGAATCAAAATAAAATATCTACTACAAATCTACAGATTGAAGAACTGACAAATAATATTGGGCAAAAGAAAGAAAAAATTAATTCCAACCTTGGTACAATTTCCTTTTCGTTGCGAGAAATGGATAGGGAAGGGTCACAAACAATCCTTGAGAGTTTCTTGGCTGATAAGAGAATTTCAGACACCTGGAATAAAATTGAGGTTATTAATCGTTTCCAAGATAGTTTAAAAAAACAGACAGCAGAGGTCAAAGAAACAAAAGCTGTATTAGAAGGTAATAAAACTGAAGCAGAAAAAAAGAAAAAAGAACTTATCACACTTAAAAACCAATTACTCGATAGACAAAAGATTTTAGAAAGTAACAAGAAGGCTCAGAGTACTCTACTTGCGCTAACAAAAAACCAGGAATCGAATTACAGAAAGTTATTAGATGATCGTTTGGCTAAAAAAGATGCTTTTGAGAAGGAACTTTTTGGCTATGAAAATGCTTTAAAGATTGCTATTGATCCAAAGAGTATTCCGGCTGCAGGCAAAGGTGTTCTATCTTGGCCGGTAAACAATGTGAGAATTACGCAGCTATTTGGCAAAACTGCATATTCAGCCAGACTTTACACATCAGGCAGTCACAACGGTGTTGATTTCGGCGTTCCAGTCGGCTCAATTGTCAAAGCGGCGCGCGGCGGAGTAATTGTGGGAACAGGTGATACTGACACAGTCTGCCCCGGAGCTTCATACGGTAAATGGGTACTCATCAAGCACGATAATGGTTTAACTACTGTATATGGACACTTGTCTTTGATAAAAGTTTTTGCCGGACAAACAGTTAACACTGGTGATATAATTGCATATTCTGGAAATACCGGTTATTCCATTGGACCACATTTACATTTGTCTGTTTATGCCTCACAGGGTGTTAAGGTCTCGCAATTGAAAAGCGCTGTCTGTAAAGGTACTTATACTATGCCGATTGCTGATGTGAAGGCTTATCTTGATCCAATGATTTATCTTTAGTTTTGAAAGGAGAGGTGATATAATGTTTAGGT
>JBAWVR010000014.1:0-16299 GCA_037147155.1 bacterium
ACTTTTCGGCATTTGTTTCATAAACATATAGTAAATACGGGTCACTCTTAATAACTTCGTCTTGTGGTCTAAAACAGCTCTCCTTCTTAAATTTGATATAGTGACGCTTAAATTTAAGTAAAAGAAAGATCAAACGGATCAATTGTGGAATATATTTTATAAATGAAAGTTGCAGGATGGTATATGTCTCTCCTCTCTTATGGTAAAACATTTCGCTACGGTTAATTTTTCTACCCAACTTAAGAAATTTCCTAGTATTAACGTATATTTTTTCCATTACATAATATGCACCATATTGAACATTTCCATCTTTTGAAAAGCAAACTCGACCGCCAATATCTTCGGTTATTATTTTAAAATCACTAAATCCGCCTTTTTTTAGATTATAAGCCGTACTAAGACCAGATATTCCTCCGCCAATAATTAGAGTATTTATTTTGAGCATTTTAGAATTATAACATTTTAAGAATATTTGAGAACTTTTATTCTGTGAAGAATAAAAGATAAAGAGAAAATAAGATGGGGCAATATGGAAAACAATTTTTACTTAAAAATTGTTTAACGATTTAAGACAGGACCGCGAGTACGCTTATCGACCCTTACAGGGTCAGTACCCCGGTTGGATATTTTGTTTCATTACATTCACAAAATATGCTCAACCGGGCTTCGATTCCTGACGCACGACATATTATGTCCTGCTTCGGAGGCGCATTTTAAAAGCGCGCGAAAGCTACTTAAAAACATATTACACCACACAAATAGTACCCCAAAAACGATAGCGCGCTTCTAAAATGCGCCTCCGACAGGAATCGAACCCATATCAAAGCCTTAGAAGAGCTCTGCTCTATCCATTGAGCTACGGAGGCAATTGGATAATTATTTAAATGTTTGCGATCAAGTCTCGTCCTCTTGGGGAAAGACAATTTCAATATAGCACAATATCAGTTCTGGTCAACAAAAAATCCCTACTTTTGTAGGGATTCGTAGTTAGAGTCTTTAGTTTTAAAAATTTTTTCGATATCATTCAAAGTTTTTTCATCGATCTTGACCGGTGTTGTATTTTTATCAGTCGTTAAGAAAGAAAAGTTCTCACCATTGATCAAAACGTTGGAATAAAAAATAAAAGACAAAATAGCTATTGTTAGCAAAGAAAAAACACTGAGCACAATGATCCAATCACGTGCGGCAACACTCATCTTTTCCTCTATCTTACAAACTGGACCAGTGATTATTTTCTTTTTATTAAAGATATTCATGTTATTTATATTTCAAAATTACTACATCAAAAACAGCAGACCAGACTGGTGCTCCGACTCCTTTTCCCTCGTCCGCTGAAGTAAGATTTAGATCAATGGCTGAAAAATCTACATCATAATGATAGTTTTGCAACAATGACCACACCTTGATCAACTTACTCCAAGACCCTTCTGCCAATATCCTGATTTTAGCCTCTTCAATCGTCTTACCAAAAACTCCTGAAATATTTTTATTAGATAACTCCTGTTCTTTGATGGAATCAATAGTAAATTCCACCCCGACCATCTTGCCCAATTTTTCCAAATTATCAATTAAATCAACATCCCCATCGACTGGTACAATTCTAGTCTTGAGATCAGCCATAACTCCGGAATTATTCTGTGCCACTTTTTTTAAGTCATCAATATTAGCTTGCTTTCCAAGCTCTATTTTTGTGTCAGCAATTTTGGTATTAGTGTCATCAAGTTTATTCCAAATCACAAAGAAAGCCACACCAGCAATGGCCCACAGTGCCAACATTAGAACTAGACTAACTATTAGTTTCTTATTAGTTGCTTTCATTATTTTTTGTAAATTAAGTTCAGGTTGAAATCCAGGTTAGCACTTTTGGTCAAATTGGACACCGGTACTTCAGCATTACTAAAACGCACATCTTGTTGCAGTGTCTTAACGTAGGTCAAAAGAGTATTTCGTGTAGTTGCCTGCCCTTTTAGAAATATTTCCTTTTTATCTTTATTCCATGACATTCCTGTCACTTTTACACCGGAATTTGCACTTGGTAAAATACTCAATAAATCTTTTTGGAGTTCAGTGTTCAACGAAATCGGTTTAAATAAATTTATTAAGTTACCAATTTCTGTAACTTGAGTCCTCAGTGTAGCTTCGTTTTGATCAATGTTTGCCTTTTGAACTTTATCGTATTGTTGATTGACTAAATTCTCCTTGAATTGAACAAAATAATAAAGCGGTATAAGAGACAATAAAAAGACCACAGCTAGAGCTGACAAGCCAAGCAAAAGTATAACTGTTAGCCGGAGTTTGTATTCTCGGCTCAAAGTTTTTCTTTGCTTTAATGTGCTAATTTGCTGTTGCATATTATTTAAATGGTAAATATAGACCGATAACTGCAGCATAATCTAATGAATCTTCAAAGGTCATTTCTGGTAATTCTTTATTCAAATCTAAAACATTAATCCAGACATTGGCTGGATCAACATCCTTGTTCATGGCCATATATAAATACTTTTCAAAACCTGTAATGAGCGAGCTCTTACCCACCAAATACACTCTCTCCACATCATCGTGGCGATTGGTCTCACGATGAGATAGCCAATAGGCATAAAAACGATCAGTCTCATCTTTAATGGCCGAAGCAAAGTTAATCAGGGCTGAAAATATTTCCACACTGTCAGCATCGGCTATTTTATTTAAAGCCTTCTCCTTTATTTTACGAGCCTCGGCGGCGGTAATATTTTTATTGCGACGGATTGCTTCGTCAATGGAATTGGCACCAACATTAGAAGTAGAGCTAAACAACACCAAACCACGATCAACAACCGAGATGGTAGTACCTGTATCCCGTATATTAATAATCATGTAAGGTTTCATGTCTCCGCCTGGAACAACTGCTCTTGCCACTGCTCGAGATTCAATATCAAAACCGACTAGAGTCATACCCGCAGCCGCAAACATTGAAATATATTTATCAACCAAGGTTCTTGGGGCAGCAAAAACATTCACAGTTTTAACGGAGGAATCTTCTGAACACCCCACTTCCTCAAAACCAAAAACTGTTTCCGCAACTGGCATCGGAACATTTTCTTCAAGGTGAAATTCAATACTTTGGCGAATTTCCTCCGGCTTTTTTACTCCACCAGGAATCTGTGTGTTAAAGAGATAACATTCATCTTCTGGCAAAACCGACTGAACAAAAGAAAAATTGTTTTCTGCTTGAATCTGTTTCAGTGCCAAAATAATATCATCCTCCTTAACAATTTCTCCTCCGACTATCGCTCCAGCTGCAATCTCTTTCGAACCATAGCGACCGATTTTAATCTTGTCCCCTTTTTGGATTATTTCTAGGTATCTAATAGTTAAATCACCCGCTTCAAAAGAGACAGTTGGTATAGTCAAAAAACTTGGTGGGGTCAAAAAACTTGAGAAAATATTTCTGCTCATAATTACTCCCTACATTATACCTTTTTATTTCGATTTTTCAAAAATTCTACAACGATTGGTACAAATGAAATCACTATGATGAGTAAAATGATTGGCAAAATGTATTTATCAATGTTTGGAATCATACGTCCCAAGTAATATCCGAGAAAAACCATAAGAACTGTCCAGCCAAAACCACCCAAAATATTATAGGTGAGAAAAGTGCGATAACTCATCTGTCCTACCCCAGCCAAAATTGGGGTAAAAGTTCGAACAATAGGGACAAAACGGGCCAAAACAATGGCTTTAGTACCATATTTGGCAAAAAACTTTTCTGTCTGATAAAGATGATCTTTGCGAAAGAAGAAGGAATCTTCGCGAACAAAAAGTTTTCTGCCCCAGCGATATCCAAAGGAATAGCCGATGGTGTCACCGAGTACTGCCGCCAACCAAGCACCAAAAAACAAAAGAATAACTGGAAAATATCCTTGCGAAGCTAGAAGTCCGGCGGTGAATAGAAGTGAATCACCGGGAAAGAAAAAGCCAAAAAACAAACCAGACTCAGCAAAAACAATGGCAAATATTCCAATCAGGCCAACGCTCTGGATTAAAAATATCGGATCCATTAAGTTTTTGATGATCTCCATTTTATTATGAATTACCCGGTTGTGAGCTTTGGCATTGTTTTGAAATTGACTAAGTAAAGTTAATATCGTTTGTTAATTTCAGACTTTCTAATTAATTATACAGTTTTTATATTATTCGCAAAACAATTTCGATGCCAAAGTCTACAACGGGGTTATCTAGCAGTCGCTCCTGGTTCAATCTCATCCCCCATTTTAAACAAAGAGAACGGTTCACCATCTCCACCCACAGCGAGAATCATACCATTACTATCATAACCCTTAATTTTGCGTGGCTCGAGATTGGCCACAAATGCACAACGGACGCCAACTAATTTTTCTGGTTCTGGAAAATATGGAAAAATTCCGGACACAATTTGACGAATATCCGGTACACGCTCCACAGGTTTTAAAGCTTCCTCGGCTGCCTGCTCAACTATATTATCATCCACCTTGGCATCCGAGGCCGGCACAAACTTCTCAATTTCTTTAAAGCCAAAATCAACTTTTAGTATCAAGAGTTTATCAGCGTTCTCCATTTTTTCTGCACTCAGAATTTTACCAATCTTTATTTCTACTTTCTTAAATTCGTCGTAATTTATCATAAATTTATTTTGTTCCTCTATCGAGGTATGCTTGTAAAATTATTGTGGCTGCTGAAGCATCAAGTTTATTGGTTTTCTCTCCCATCATTTTTTCCACCTGAAATGAGGTCAAAAACTCTGGTTCGAAAATAACTGGTAACCCACTCTCATTTTCTAAAACTTTTTTAAATGGGGTTATTTCCTCCATTATCTTGTTAGCTTCCATCTTAAAGTTTTTAGACTCTCCAAGAACGATTTTCACAACGTGATTATCGGCACAAATCTTCAAAATCTGATCTACTAATTCATCATTGTTTGGCAAAACCTCCTTAGGAAAGGCCATCATCTGACTTTCATCAGTCATAGCCAACCCTACTCTTTTTGCCCCATAATCAATTCCTAATATTCTTCCCATATAGAAATACTATACACTAAATACAGAAAAAATGAATTGCATTAAGGATTGTTGTATAATTATTATGTTATCAATTAATTCAAACAATTATGCAAACGATATTACAAAGTATACTAGCCGGACAGCCTGCGACAACCCTATTACATAGTACTGCCTTTTGGGTATCTTTTATTTTAATGGCCGTTTGGTCTTTGGTCTGGAAAGGGCTTGCTTTATGGAAGGCAGCTCATCGTGAAAGTAAAATCTGGTTTGTGTTTTTACTAGTCTTAAACACTATGGGTATTTTAGAGATAATTTACTATTTCTTTATTGATAAGGAGATCAAAAAAGAGGAGGTAAAATAGGTAAAAACAAAAAAACGACAAATTTGTCGTTTTTTTGTACCAGTCGCTTGCTAGGAATCTGTTACAGTCACCGCTAGGATCGCGAGTACGCTTATCGGTCATTACATGACCAGTATCCCGGTTGGATATTTTGTTTCGCTTTACTCACAAAATATGCTCAACCGGGCTTCGATTCCTAGCCACGAGTGATATTATCACTCGTTCAGGTGGACAAACAAAAACCGCTCTTTTGGAGCTGGTTTTTGTATTTGTCCCCCCGCTAGGAATCGAACCTAGATTTTGAGTTCCGCAAACTCATGTCCTATCCATTGAACGACGAGGAGATATCTTACTCATATCCTACATTGCTTGCCCGTGCAATTCATATTGCCCTGGGAACGACGAGGAGATATTGGGTCACCGAAAACACACTAACGGAAATACATTAGCACACTTTCTCTAAAAACCCAAGTGTTTAATCATTTTAATGACTTGCCCCTCGGACATTTCTTCTGGCACCGCTTTGGTAGATAGGAAATCAAACACCTCAACCGCTTTTTCATCTGGAACATTAACGTTCAATATTGGGTGCAGACCCTTCTTTAATTTAACAATCAACATGTGATTTTGACGAGGGGAATTATCGACTTCGATCCAAAAGGAATTTACCTCAGAATATGGTACTTTAATATTTCCTACCGCAATACCCATATCACTTAAATAACACTTTAAAAGTAACGGTTTTCTTCTAGCCTTATAATAAACCAAAGCCGTTGCCAATAAGATAAAAATAGCGAAAAAATAATTTTTGTATAAAACTGAAACAACCACTGCACAAAGTGAGATGATTCCCACTGCCCAGTACCAATCGTTAGAACGATTTTTGTGGTCGTATTCAAGAGTCTCCCAATGAACTTTATTTTCCATGAAATTATTATATCACAACATAGGGCTTGAAAAAAAGTACTATTTGTGAGAATATGGAAAAGCTGAAGTAATTATGGAGAGATGGCAGAGTGGTCTAATGCACCAGTCTTGAAAACTGGAGGGCTCGCAAGGGTCCCGTGAGTTCGAATCTCACTCTCTCCGCAACGAAAAATAAAGAACAGTCTAAATGACTGTTCTTTATTTTTCGTCACATGAAGAGAGAGTGAGATTCGAAGGTCGGAGGCGGAGGAAAATATATCCTAATTTTCCAAACCGCCGAGACGGGGTCGAGAGTACTTAGACTTTTGGAATTTCATAATTTCAAAAGTCTTAGTAACTCGTGACCGCATCTCACCATTCTTGACCGGATAAGTCGCGGGCGAAAGTGTACTCACGTTCTCACTCCGAGTGAGATTCGAAAGACGGAGACAGAGAAAAGCACAGCTTTTCGGCCTGTCGAATCGGCCTGCCTGCCGGTAGGCAGGGGTCGAGAGTACTTAGACTTTTGGAATTTCCTAATTTCAAAAGACTTAGTAACTCGTGACCGCATCTCACTCTTCTTGATCGGCTGAGTCGCGGGCGAAAGTGTGCTTGTATCCTCACACTCCGACGTACATAAAAAAGCGAGCCACTAGCTCGCTTTTTATTTTATCTTAAATGGAACTTGGCCATTGGGCTATGTCCTTCTGGATTATGCACAGTGGCGTGAAGTTCATGCCCCTTCACCTCAAACCAAGGCACGGACTGCATCCCCGCTGAATGACTTTCTGTTGTATAAACCTTGTCCCCCATAATTCGGAAATCAGGTAGTATACTATGCCCCTCTGGGTGATACATTGTTCTGTAAACGGCGTTATTGCGAACTTCGTACTGAGGCCGAATGTCATGATGACCGCCAGCTTCTCCATAATGAGCATTGTATATTTTAAGATTGTTTAACATTTTAATTTTATTACTTAATAATCTTCCAAATAATTATACCACACCCCAAAACCCCGCCACAACTACATTTTACATCCTCACACAAAAGTGTAATAATTAATGCATTAATAATTTAAAATATACTATGGAAAATAAGAAAAAGTGGGCTATTATTTTAGCTGTAATTATCGTCTTAGTTATAGTTGTAATCTGGTCAGAATCCACAAACAAGAAAAGTGACAAAGACCTCACTGTTGGAGCAATTGTCTCTTTGACTGGTCCAGCCGCAGTTTGGGGCGAATCTTTCAAGAATGGTGCGGAAATGGCACTAGAAGGTAAGACTGGAATCAAAGTTTTATTCGAAGACAGTAAAGGTGTACCAGCCGATGGTATTTCTGCTTTCGACCGTCTACAGATGCAAAAAGTAGATATTTCAGTTTCTATTCTCTCTGCTGTTAGTGCTACTCTATCCAAAACCGCTAATGAAAGAAAACTTCCCCTCCTAGCTTCTATGACTACCGCTGATGGTATTGCCAACGATTACACTGTCAGATATTTCAATAATGTTAACATGTACGCCGAACCAGCCTTTACCGCTCCTATTTCTCCAGTTATCAAAGCCAAGAAAATTGCTTTCATCTATCGTACTGATGAACTTGGAGTTTCTACTCTAAGAAGAGTCAAGGAACTTAGTACTCAATATGGAAAAGAATTGGTCTTCACTGATACTTTCAAACCAAATGAATCAGACTTTCTAACCATTTTGTCAAAAGTCAAAGCTTCTGGTGCCGAAGTTCTCTTGTTCACAGATGCTACCCCAGTTGAAGGTGTTGGTATCCTAAAAAAGTCTGTTCAACTCAAACTCAATATTCCAATCGTTGAAGCTTCTGGTGTCTTCGGTGATCTAGGTAACAGAAAACAAGTTGAAGGAATTCCATTCTACTCGACAGCTTTTGATTTCGTCTATATTGATAAATCAATGGATTTCAAAACAAAGTATTTAGCCAAGTATGGTAAAGAAGCCAACTACGGCGCAGCCTTTGGTTACGACTCCATCAATCTTCTCTACCAGTGTAAAGATAAGAAAAATGATATCTTGGATTGCTTGCGAGATTTGAAACAAATTACCGGTGTTTCCGGTACCGCCAATCAGGTAGCTCCGGGCGATTTCGTGGTCAGTATGCATTTGGAAAAAGTAAATTAATCATTAAAATTTCAAACCGTCAGACCACCGTCTGGCGGTTTATTATTAATTGACAGATAGCAGTAAATAATGTTATAATACAGACCGTATCAGTTCCCTCTCAATCATCAGAAACCCAAAGAAAGGAATACTTCATGAGTACCAAATCCGTCCAACATGGATTGGAGCGTCGTAACACGGGAAAGATTCAGAGCTTGTGGCTGGAATTCTGGGGTTATTGCAACCTCGGATGCCCTTACTGCTATGCTTGTGGTGGTGAACACCTGGACAAAGCCAAGCTTCTCAAATGGGAAGACTACGAGCGAGTCCTGCTTGAGGCCAAAAGCCTAGGTATCGACAGTATCGGTATCCCCGGTGCCGGCGAGCCCTTCCTGCCGATCAACAAGCAGATGGTTATGCGTTTCTTGCACCGCTGCAAGGAACTGCGGATGTTCGTCACCCTTTTCACAACCGGTGAATTCATCACCGATGAACTGGCCAGCGAACTTTACAATCTGCCCGTGGAAATCATGTTGAAGTGTAACAGCCTCACACCGGAAGTCCAGGACAGATTCGTGAGCGATCCAAAGCGAAACATCATCATCTCTGGTTACGGCGAAAAGCGCAATCGGGCGATCATGATTCTCACCGACCACGGATTCAACAACAACCGTGCCTGCATGTTCCACTACGGTCGTCCTAGCCGGATGGCCTTGGTGACCAGCATCATGACTACGGAACATGGAGAACTCAGCAATCTCGAGGAGATCGTGGAGATCTTGCGTTTCTGTCGGCGTCACAACATCATCTTTGATTGCGACACGATCCTGAAACAGGGTCGCGGCGCCAGTTGTGAACTTTGCACGGGTGACCGAGAACTCAAGGCCAAACTTTTGGAACTCCAGAAGATTGACCAAGAAGAATTCGGCAACTCCTGGCAAATCGGCCCCGGTTACGTCGGCACAGTCTGCGATCGCTACATGCATCACTTGTATATGAATCAAGAAGGTGAACTGCGCCCCTGCATCGGTGCCATGGGTGTCAATCTTGGCAACATCAAGACCACCACCCTGAAGGACGCTTGGGAATCGAAGGAAATGCAGATGATTCGCAATCGCCAATACGGCGGCAAGTGTGCAGAATGTCAGGACTTTGTCACTGGCAAATGCAACTCCTGCCTCGGGCGGCATACGAAAAATCTGACCAGTGCCAATCTCCTCAAGACTGGCCAAGTCGAAACAATCGGCTGTTGGAACTTCCAACAGAAACAGTAACCGAAACCAAAAACCCGACCGGGGACTACACTAGTCCCCGGTCTTTTCTTTTACCTTTTTCTTGCACAAAACTTCTCTACATAATATCATTAACAAACAATGAAACTAATTATTCTTCGCGGATTGCCTGGCTGTGGCAAAACAACTTTGGCTAATAAAATAGGATTAGAAGCTGGTGCACCCATTATTCATGGTGATGACTTTAAGCTTGAATACATGAAAATCGAGCGAGATTTTAAAAAGGCTTTGCAATATTCTTATGACAAAATCACTGAAAATATAAAAGAATATATCTCAAAAGATGAAAAGGTAGTGGTTGTAGAAGAACTTTTCAATGATCAAACCTTGGTCAACAATATTATTCAAATATCCAAAGAAAATAATATCGATACTCATTGGTTTCGTATAAAAAGAGATTTAGACAAACTGTTAGAAACTGAAGCCAAAAGAGAAAGAAAGGTTAAAAATACTCTGGAAGATTTTCAAAAATTAGAAAAAGAATTAGACAATATAATCATTGAGGGCGAAGTAGTGTTAGAAAACAACTCAAACATTGATGAATTAAAAATCCTTAACTAAATAATAAAACCGCTCTCTCGAGCGGTTTTTGTTTAAAAATCTACCCGGTTGTGAGATTTGGTGTCGTTTTTAAAATTGCGTTCAGTTATTAATTTGATTATCTAATTAGCAAAACAGGCCGCAACATATTATTGCGGTCTGTTTAGTTAAAAACAATTTTAACACCAAATTCTACAACGGGGTTATTTATTCTTCTTAATCAAAGCAGATAGACGAGCCTTCTTGCGATCGGCGGTATTCTTTTTGATCAGATTGGTCTTAGCAGCTTTGTCCAAAGCTTGATAAGCCTTTGGCAAAAGTTTTGCAGCCTCAGCCACCTTTTTGTCGGCAACCAAAGTACGAACTTCTTTAACCACTTTATTCATTTCCAATTTGCGACGTAGGTTGAAAACTTTTTTGTTATCTCCGGCGCGCAAAGCTTTTTTAGCTGATGATGTAATCGGCATTTATTTATTGTTAATTCTTAATTTGTAAAAACAACCGAGACACGATTGCTTTTCTTGATAGTGAAAGCATATTAACACGAAAACAACATAAAAGTCAAAGTTTCCACCTCACTGCCCTCCGGTTTTGTTTTTTGGCCTTTGGGTTATATAATTACCATATGATTCAACATTTAACCGGTTCGGTGATTTGGGCGGAAACCAAATACTTTGTTTTGGATGTAGCAGGAGTGGGCTACAAAGTGTATGGTACTTCCGAATCTTGCGCCAAAGCCTACAAAAGTCTCAATGACAAAATGGCTGTCTGGATACATATGGTGGTGCGCGAAGATGCCATGGACTTGTATGGCTTTCTCACCCGTGAAGATTTGGAATTCTTTGAACTACTCATTACTGTCTCGGGTATCGGACCAAAGAGTGCTCTAGGAGTCATGGGTATTAGCCCGGTTGATAGTCTCAAGGCCGCTATCGCCTCCTCCGACACCACTCACCTAGTCAAAGTGTCCGGCATCGGTAAAAAACTGGCTGAAAAGATTGTCTTGGAACTCAAAGACAAAGTTACCGCCGGAACCGAAGCTGGTCAAAATATTTTGCGAGATGATGTGGAAGTCTTGGAAGCATTGAAAGCTATCGGTTATGGCCATAACGAAGCCCGTGATATGCTCCAATTAATTCCGCCCACAGTGACAGGTACTAAAGATAGAATTAAACATGCGTTAAAGATCGTGGGAAGATAATGTAAAGTGTAAATATCAAAATGAAAAATGACAAATCAAAATTAAAAATGAATAAAAAAGATTTTGTATTTTGCATTGTCATTTTACATTTTGCTTTTTAATATTTAAATTAAACAAATGTCTAACATATTATATTTTGTAAAAAAACTAATACCTACCAACCTGATGGAAAAACTCAGACCTGGGTACCATTATCTCTTGGCTTTGACCGCTGCTTTAATCTACCGTTTTCCAAGTCGCAAGATTAAAGTCATTGCTATTACTGGCACCAAAGGCAAGACCTCAACTGCCGAATTGGTAAATGCCATTTTAGAAGAGGCGGGCTACAAAACAGCCCTGGCTGGCACATTGCGCTTTAAAGTTGGTGAGGAGTCAGAAAACAATATGTACAAAATGACTCTACCCGGCCGTTTCTTTGTTCAAAAGTTTTTGCGTCGAGCGGTCAATGCCAAATGTGATTATGTAATTTTAGAAGTAACTTCCCAAGCAGCGGTTCAGTATCGTCACAAATTTATTGCTTTTGACGCCCTTATTTTTACCAACCTAGCGCCTGAGCATATTGAATCCCATGGCTCATACGAGAATTATTTGGCAGCTAAATTAATGATTGCCGAGGCTGTTGGCCAATCAAAGAAACCAAACCGTGTCATCGTTTCCAATACCGACGATATTGAAGGTAAAAAATTCTTGGATTTTCCAGTTGATCAAAAACTTACCTATTCCCTAGCTGATGCTACTCCGTACGATATCAAGAAAGAAGGTTTTACTTTCACTTGGCATGGACAGATGATTACTTCCCCACTTTCTGGTGTGTTCAATCTTTATAATATTCTTGGAGCCGCTACCTATTGCAAAAGTCAGGGTGTAACAGATGAAATTATAAAAAGAGCAGTAGAAAAGTTTTCTGGCATTCGTGGCCGAGTAGAGAAAATTGAAATGGGCCAAAACTTTACTGTAATTGTTGATTATGCTCACACTCCAGATTCTCTGCAAAAGCTTTATGAAGTATTCCAAGCTTCAAGAATTATAGGAGTTCTCGGTAATACCGGTGGTGGGCGCGATAAATGGAAGCGAACCGAAATGGCCAATATTGCTCAAAAATATTGTAACCAAATAATTCTCACCAATGAGGATCCGTATGATGATGACCCAATGGAGATACTGAATGACATGAAGGAGGATATAGATGAAGTGGCTTGTGAGATTATTCTAGACCGCCGAGAAGCTATCGCTCACGCGTTTAGTATGGCAGAGGAAGGCGACTCAGTACTAATCACTGGCAAAGGTACTGACCCATATATTATGGGTCCAAATAACACTAAAATTCCTTGGGATGATGCTACTGTTTGTAGAGAAGAGCTGAAAAAGATGTCAGAAAAATCAAGAGTATAGCAAACCGAAGGCACTTCTTGCCACGAGATGAAATGCTTATTTCATTTTTCGTGGATGCGACAGTATGTCGAGAGGAACTTAAGAAGATATTAAATAAATAATTTATTCACACCACCCAGTTGGCTTCACCAACCGGGTGGTGTTATAATTAACTTATTAATAAAATATAATAAAAAAATATGCAACCAAATAATGATAAACTTTTTGCCATCTTAGCCTATATCTTGTTTTTTATTCCCCTTTTAGCTACCAAGGACCGCAGCCAGTTTCTCACCTTCCATATTAATCAGGGTTTGAATCTTTTCATTTTTGAAATTGGTGTAGGCTACATCGTTCCGCTTTTGTTGTCATTTATTCCAATGCTAGGTTTTGTAGTTTGGATTCTCCAGATTGGTTTGTTTATACTCTTTATCATGGGCGTAATGAATGCTTCACAAAACAAAATGGAGCCATTGCCAATTATCGGAAACGTTTTCAATTTTATTAAATAGTAAAGACTGTACAGAGCCCGCCGGATTACCGGCGGGCTTTACTTTTTGCCAAATTGGCGTATTTTAAAAACAGGCCTATAACCACCAACCAGGAGGTAAATATGGACTTTGTCATTATTATTCCACTCGCTCTCATAGTTATTATTATGCCGCGCGTTATATCGCAAATCATAGCTCGGCAACAGTTGGTTATCGAGAACATGATATGGGAAGAGATAAGTAAACTAGAATTTGAAATCCCAGATCAGGAGATTTATGATGATCGTGTAGTTAATTATATCAATCAAGATGGATCAAAGGAAACCATCTACATGAAAAACATCCGAGCAAAAAGTGGACTGTCTTATGTCTCCGAATCTTCAACGCCGACGAACAGAGAAAACTACATTCAAAGGGTAAAGATGGTAGAGTTTGCAGACCGTATTTCTCGCTGGAGGTTCAAGAACGGCTTTGGCCCACCTAAATAAGGTGGGCTTTTCTTTTTTTATAAAAATCCGTGCAACCCCGCAAAAAATTTTGCTATTCGGTTTGACACGGACTAAACTTCTAAAACTTGATTTAAGTGGTAATACTGATATTGTATTTATATTAATAGCAAAATTAGAGCGGGGTGGCGATTTGTATAGTCGTTGCCTCCTTACAAATCAGCCATGCCTGAATTACCCGAAGTCGAAACCTTGCGTCGAGAGTTAAACAAGCTCTTGGTCGGCCAAACAATAAAGAATGTTGAGGTCTTGTGGACCAAGGCCATTTTACCCATGACGGCCAAGAAATTTACCACTGAGCTCCTTGGCCAAAAAGTTGAATCTGTGGATCGCCGAGCTAAAATGTTGATTGTAAATTTCTCCAACGGTAAGTCTTTAGTCTTTCATCTCAAGATGACCGGCCAAGTTATTTTTGTGCCCAAGAAAGGCGGGGCGACTTTTGGCGGGCATCCGACCAGCGATGTTCAGACGCCAGGCAAACACACTCGCCTTATCCTTGAATTTAAAAACGGTGACCATTTGTATTTTAATGACATGCGCAAATTTGGCTGGTCTCGTCTCGTCAGCGCTACTGAATTAAATACTCTCACCTCTCACTCTGGACCAGAACCATTATCAAAAGATTTTTCTGCTGACTTTTTATTTGACCTATTTCAAAAATATCCCAATCGTACTCTCAAACAAATTCTCTTAGACCAAACTTTGATTGCTGGTATTGGTAATATTTATGCCGATGAATCATGTTTTCTTTCCGGTCTAATGCCAAATAGAAAAGCTGGCACGGTCAACCAAAAACAAGCCGCGGAATTATATAAACAAATCGTCGCAGTCTTAAAATTATCTATTTCCAAAGGTGGAACCTCCTCCCGCAACTATCGTCGCTCAGACGGCTCGAGAGGCAGCTTTGTGCCGTGTCTTATGGTCTATGGTAGGGCCGGTGAAACTTGTAAAAAGTGTCGGGCTCTTATTCAGAAGATCAAACATGCCGGCCGAGGCACTCATTTTTGTCCACAGTGTCAGCATTAATTCAATATTAACAAAATATTATTTTTGTTTATAATGTTAAACACTATATGGACGACAATTTAAAAATAATCTTGGCAGCCATCGTAATAATGTTTTTTATCTCCCGACTCATGGACAATGCTCAGGCTTTTCCAACCTATACCGCCAAGGCTAGTACCGCTAGTACCAAATCCCAAACTTTACAGTCGGCAAGTAAAATTATCACTACCCAAATACTCGACAGTCAGGGTCGTGTGGTACAGAGCGGCGAAGCCAAATATTAAAAACTGCCAGCGGGCAGTTTTTGTTTTACAAAATATTATAAATAGCAATCCCGTAAGCCACTCCAACATTCAAAGACTCTTTATCTCCCCTCATCGGAATCTCCGCTACCTCATCCACTAGTTTTAAAACTTTTTTATCTACTCCATCCACTTCATTACCCATCACTACCGCCAAAGGAAACTTTTTAGAAATCTTTCTATAATCAACAGATTCTTTTGCTTGCTCGATGGCCACCACAAAATATCCAGCTTTCTTTAATTTTTTAATTATCTTAATTGTATTATCAACATATTCCCAAGGTACATTCTTTTCAGCACCCAAAGCTACCTTGGCCAAGTCTGGTCGTGATCTATTGAATCGATCGAGTGGAGACGGCGTAGTACCACAGAGATAGAGTTTGGACACCCCAACCGCATCAGAAGTACGAAACATCGAGCCCACATTAAAGACACTACGAATACTATCGAGAACGACCACCACCTCTTTTTTTGTTGATTGCCCCTTTTTCATATTGTCTACCAATATAGCCCCTAAAACAAAAGGTGGCAAGTTTTGTTAAATGCGGTATAATTTCCTTATGTATAAAGTTTATAGCATCTTCCCAGAACTCTTCACCTACTCTTTTCTCGTTCCACTAATATTGCGTTTGGCCTTGGGTTTAATTTTTATCAACCTGGGTTATTTGAAATTGGCCAAAGAAAAAAATGGCTGGCTTATGCTTCTCAGATTTTTAAAAATTCCTCAAGCAAAATTCTGGCTATCTATTTTTGGAATCTTGGAAATCCTTGGTGGTGTTATGTTAATTGTTGGTTTATATGTTCAAGGAGTGGCCCTGTTCTTTACAATTATCGGTCTTATCTCCTTTGCAGTAGAAAGTCGTGAAGAAAGTCTTCTCCGTCGAGACTTCGTTTTCTACTTCCTCACTTTGGCGATTACTATCTGCCTTTTGGTATCCGGGGCTGGGATGATGGCTTTTGATGCCCCACTCTAGTAGACAAAAAGGTTTTTTCTTGATATATTGCCTAACATCTAAGCAGGGGCTTAGATGTTTTTAAAAAAGACACAAAATATGCGTCCATACCCGCTAGTCTGGGTACAGACTTTTCGGGCAAGGCTCAGTCGTGTTGTTTGACCAAGTGATAGTAAAAATAAATATGCGTCCATAGCTCAGTCGGTAGAGCACCTGCCTTTTAAGCAGAGGGTCGTAGGTTCGATTCC
>JBAWVR010000015.1:0-15801 GCA_037147155.1 bacterium
GTCCGGCCTCAAGTAGGATAAAATAATTGTATGAAAAGGAAGATTATTTTTTCACCCTTTGAAAACTATCACATATATAATAGAGGAACAGACAAACGGGTTATATTTCATGATGCGGATGACTATGAGAGATTTACTAAACTATTGTATTTGTCCAATGGAACTAAAAAATTTAATATTAATGATTTAAAAAGAAGTGGAGATTGGGAGAGGTGTTATGAGTTGGATCGGGGAGACCTACTTGTTGATATTGGAGCCTGGTGCCTGATGCCAAATCATTTTCACTTATTGATAAGAGAAACCGCCGGTGAATCAAAGCCTTACAAAACTCTACTTGAGGCCGGACCTCAAGTAGAAAATAAAATAGCTCTTTTTGTACAGAGATTATCTACGGGTTATTCTATGTACTATAATAAAAAATACAGAAGAGTTGGAACTTTGTTTTCTAGTAGATTCAAGGCTGAACATTTAGATTTTGATCAATATTTGAAATATCAGTATGCTTATATTCATCTAAATCCTGTATCATTAGTTGATTATGGTTGGAAGTTAAAAAAGATTTTGGATAAGAAGATGTGTAAGAGTTTTCTTGAAAGCTACCAGTACTCTAGTTTTTTGGATTATTGTGGAATTATAAGGGGAGAAAATAAGATAATAAATAGAAAAGCATTTCCTGATTATTTTTCCACAGAGATCGACTTTAAAAGAATGATTGACGAGTGGTTAAATTTTGATTCAGAAAAACATCCTTACTTGAGGCCGGACCTCAAGTAAGATTAATGAGGGTAATTAAAATATAGAATGACAACACAAAGGAGGGGAATGATGATCAGGAGCCAATACTTGATACTCTCCAATAAATATACTAGAATAGATGCAGGCGATAATGTTAAAGTAAATCTTGCGTTTAATTACGCATTCAGGTCGAATCAATCGCCAAGTATTTTACCAAAAAGAAACACATTTCCATGGAAAAAGATTTTCAGTTTTTGGATTTCGTAGTTAAGGCTTTGGTTGACAGTCCAGATAAAGTTAAGATCGTTCGTACCGTTGATGAAATGGGCGTACTCCTAACTTTGGATGTTGACCAGGCTGATATGGGAAAGGTGATCGGTCGTAGCGGAAACACTGCTAGCGCCATCCGTACCTTGTTGCGTGTAGTTGGAATGAAGAACAATTCTCGCGTTAATCTAAAGATTAACGAACCAGCTGGCAGCACCAAGACTATGGAGTCAAGCGCTTCAAAGTCCGTTGATGATGCGATTGCTGATCTCAAAATCTAGTTTTTGATGACAAAAGTAAAAAACCGTGCTATTGTAATGGCACGGTTTTTTAATTGCCAAATTAAAAATGCAAAAATCAAAAATCAAAATGACAATGCAAAATTCAAAATAAACCGATTATAACAGAGAGATAAATACCTTTCCGACAGGAAAGAAAACATTTTTTATTTTAATCTGTCATTTTCCATTTTGATATTTACACTTTACATTTCTTATGACCACTTTTCACTTCATCACAATTTTCCCCGACGCCTTCTCATATCTAAATGAGTCTATTTTGGCGCGGGCGGTAAAAGACAAGATAATTGGTTTCAAATTCTACAATCCTCGTGACTTTGTCCCATCCAAGAAAAAGAAAGTTTCTAAAAATGATTTTCCTGAATATCGCCGAGTGGATGACAAACCTTATGGTGGTGGTCCTGGTATGGTAATGGAGGCGATGCCAATCATTAAGGCAATTGAAAAAGCACTAGTCGGTATTCGTCGCAAAAAAACCAACAAAGTCAAAATCGTTTTCTTGGCTCCGGGCGCAAAACAATTCGATACTGAATATGCCAAAACTACGGCCAAGAAATATACGGACATTATTTTTATTTGTGGTCGTTATGAGGGAGTAGATGCTCGTGTAGTAAAAATCTTTAAGGCTGAGGGTGTGTCCGTTGGTCCATTTGTCGTTACTGGTGGGGAACTGCCGGCCATGATTATGACTGACTGTATCGCTCGCCAATTGCCCGGTGTGCTCGGTAGTTTTGATTCACTAGAAGAAACTCGTACCGCTAGTCACGAGGTCTATACCAGACCAGAAGTCTTGGAACACAAAGGTAAAAAATATCGTGTACCAAAGGTGCTATTGGGAGGGAATCATAAACTTATAGAGGAATGGCGTGCTGGTAAAAAGAGCGTATAATTGAAACATGCAAAATAAAAACGTTCTTACAAACATTTTGGTTGTTGTTATTGTTCTAGTCCTCGGCGTTCTAATAGGTCTTTTTATTTCTAATAAAGATTCTGCTAAGAATAGAAACATAGAAAATAATCAAATTGTGACTGATGGTAAGATTCAGAATTCTATCTCAACAAATATAGTGGAAAAAAAATCACTGCCAGAAACTGTAAGTAATGACAATCTATCAAAAACTTGTGTTGAACAGACTGACGGTAATGGTATTCCAGTAATTACATCTATATTTCCTAGTTCTGGTCCAGTCGGTACACCTATTGAAGTTAAGGGGTGTAATTTGAATGGCTTTGAGGGTGATTTGATTTTGCAAATTAAAAACGCGGATGGAGTAACAGCTGTTATCTATGGTCAGGGTCAAAGTAGCCCGATAGAAACTAAAAGAATATTAACGAAAATACCTGCCCAGAGTTGTAAAAAAGATATGTCATATATCGGAGCACCATGTGAAGAAGCTGACATAGTTAATCTTTTACCCGGCACTTATAAAATTTACACAATTCCTTGGGGAAAAAAGAGTAATGAGGTAACTTTTACAATTACAGAGAGTAAAGATCTCAGTGCTGGTTCTGGTTATAAAAGATATGCTGATACAAGTTTTGACTATGCTTTTTATTATCCAGATAACTGGATAATTTCTAATATATCCGATGGTATCTCAATTTCTAACATTGGCCCACAGAAAAACAACCCTGATTCAGATACGATAACCATTAAGAAGGTTGTCGGCGGTAAGGTTGTTGTGAATGACGCAAAGTTTGGAAACACTACTTTGTATTTTGATAAGAACACTCAGACTTGGATGCAGAACATGACAGATCTTTCATGTGATTGCTATAAATTGAAACCAGCTGTATCTACGAACACATTGTCTGGTCTACCGTATTTCACATCGACGGGACGCTGGCTAACAAGAATTATTGCCTTGTCGGATTCTAAGTTTCTTGTTGCGAATATTACTGGAAGCGGAGACACAAGACCTCTCGACCCTTTGGTTGCAAACATTACCAATGTTAAGTCGACCATTTCTCCAGAAAGTATTTTAATCTCAGAAAGAGCTGTTGGTGCAGCACCATTAGCTATCACTGATGGTTCAACCGAGATTGGTATTATTCAAGAAGCCTATATTAGCAACGGTAAAAAATATATTAATATTGATTATATACAGTGGTTAAGCCGTGATCAGTGTTTGGGTAAGGGTTTGGAGGCACCGGATGGTTATTGTCTCGTAAATGATAACCCCTTAGTAAGAACTTTCGAAGTATCAAATAGTGCTAAAATTAGTCTAAGTCCAAACATAGACAATAACTACAAAGGAAATGTTATTAGTTTTGATATTTTAAAAAAGAATATTGAGAGTAGTCCTGATTATGAATTTATCAATTTGTATAATATCAAGATTTCCAATAATATAGTTACTGAGATAACTGAGCCTTATCGCCCATAATTTGATATAATGTCTCTATGCAAATAAAAGAACTAATTGACAAAGCGGTACATGTACAAGAGCTTTATCATAATTTTGAAGATAAAAAATCGTTCAAACATTGGAACACTGAACAAACCTATAATGCATTAGTGTCAGATGTTGGTGATCTGGGTAGATTGGTTTTGGCTAAAGAAGGATATAGAGAAGATGACGGAGCGGATAAAAGTCTGGAACACGAATTGGCGGAAATACTAATGGCTACTCTGGTTTTGACAGAGCATTATAAGATTGACCTTGAAAAAGCTTATCTGAACGAGGTTGATAGATTGGAGGGGGAATTAAGCAAATAGAATAGAAAACAGCCAGGTTTCGCATAGCGAAACCTGGCTGTTCCTGTCTTGGCCCCCAAACTCTCAATAACCCCTTGCCCAGGGAGTGACTTTTGACTTCTATTTAGATTGAACGGACGAACATTATCCAGCCTGCTCACGGTACTCAAGTACCCTCAAGGGTAATCAAGTGTACGCGGTAGTAATCCGTTCAAAGGCAAAAGTCTACTACAGGGTTGACAAATAACAATATTCCAGTAATATATACACTAATTGAATAGATTGAGTTTCGTCCGCAGATTCAATTTTATAAGCCCGGTTTGCCACAAGCAAACTTAAGCAAATACCACACCCTTGTCTTTAACCAATAGATAACTTTGGTGTCTAGTTAAATGCCTCTACAAAAGGTGTGTTTTTTGTTTTTAATAATTAAAAATGAGCGCAAATAAAAATGTCGTTTCTCTGAAAAAAGAGAAAAAGTTTTTTAGCCGCTTCAAGAAGCCGTTGGTAGACATGCCTAATTTGGCCAATCACCAGATTAAGTCCTACAAGTGGCTCATGGAAGAAGGCTTGAAAGAAGTTTTTAAGGAGTTCTCACCGATTTCCGACTATGCCGGAAAGCGTTTTGAACTTTCCTTCATTGGTTATGAATTGACCAATCCGAAGTACGATGAGTACTATGCCAAGGACAACAAGATCTCATACGAAGCCCAGCTAAAAGCTTTGATTCGTTTGAAGAACAAGACTTTGGACACCGAGAAGACCCAAGAAATCTTCTTGACGGATTTCCCAATCATGACTGATCACGGCACCTTTATCATCAACGGTATCGAGCGTGTGGTTGTTCCACAATTGGCTCGTTCTTTTGGTGTTTTCTTTACCACCAACGAAATCAAGGGTATGCCATACTTTGGTGCCAAGATTATTCCAGCTCGTGGAGCTTGGATTGAAATTGACTCCGAAGCTGATCAATCAATCTTCGTAAAAATTGACAAGAAACGTAAGTTCTCTATGTCATCACTTTTGCGTGTGTTTGGTGCCAAGACCAATGAAGATATTCTCGCTTTGTTTAAGGGTGATGAATTTGCTACCAAAGCTATGGAAGCAACTATCGCCAAAGACCATGCTCATACTGTGGACGAAGCTTATATTGAAATCCACAAGAAGATGCGTGACGGTGATCTAGCGACTGCCGACAATGCTCGTGAATATGTAAAGTCTATTTTTGATGATGAGCACTACGACCTATCCAAAGTTGGTCGTTTCAAGTTCAACAAACGCTTTGGCAAACCATTGGATGATAAGTCCTTGGAAGAAAAAGCTATCAGTATTGAAGACTTGGCAAACATTGTAAAGCAGGTAGCTGCTCTCAACAATGACCCAGAAGCTAAGGCTGATGATATTGACCACTTGGGTTCTCGCCGTGTGCGTTTCGTTGGAGAATTGCTCCAGGCCCGCGTTCGCGTCGGTATGACTCAGATGAAGAGAAACATTCAAGACAGAATGTCTACCGTTGATCCGAACTTGTCTATGCCAGTCAACTTTATTTCTCCTCGTCCACTCCAAGCTCGTATCAAGGAGTTCTTCACCATCAACCAGTTGTCACAATTTATGCAACAGGAAAACGTGCTTCAAGAAATTGAACACTTGCGTACTTTGTCTGCTCTTGGACCTGGCGGTTTGACTCGTGAACGTGCTGGCTTTGAAGTGCGTGACGTGCACCCATCTCACTATGGTCGCCTTTGTCCTATCCATACTCCAGAAGGTCCGAACATCGGTTTGATTTTGCGTTTGGCAGCTTATGCTCGTATCAATGATTTTGGTATGATCGAAACTCCATATGCCAAAGTTGAAAAGGGAACTATTACTGCGGAAATTAAATATTTGAATGCTTGGGAAGAAGAAAACTTCCGTATTGCTCATGCTGCCAACGGTTATGACGACAAGGGTCGTTTGACTGATGAAATGGTAGAAGTGCGTGTGAACGGCAAGCCTCAGATGGCCAAGCGTGACGAAGTGGACTTTATTGACGTAGCAACCAACCAAGCTTTCTCTATTGCTACCAACATGATTCCATTCCTAAACCACGACGATGCGAACCGCGCACTCATGGGTTCTAACATGCAAAAGCAGGCCGTGCCTTGTCTCCAGCCAGAAGCTCCACTAGTCGCTACTGGTATTGAAGAGCAAGCCGCTCGCGATACTGGTCGTCTCATTATTTCTGAGGAATCAGGTATTGTGACCAAGGTTGACGCTCAAAAAATTATTGTTGAAAACGAAAAGGGTAAGGAAAAAGAATACAAGCTCGTGCAGTTCTCTCGAACCAACAGCTTTACTATTTTCCACCAGCGCCCATCAGTTGTCCTCGGACAAAAAGTTAAGAAAGGTGATTTGCTCGCCGATACTTCCTCATCAGCTAATGGCCAGATGGCTATTGGTCAGAACATCCGCGTCGCCTTTATGACTTGGTCTGGTTCCAACTACGAAGACGCGATTATTATTTCTGAAAAATTGGTCAAGAACAGCAAGTTCACTTCTATTCACATTGAAGAGTTTGTGATCAACGTTCGCGAAACCAAACTTGGACCGGAAGTTACTACTCACGATATTCCAAACGTTGGTGAAGGAAAACTCAAGAACTTGGATGAAGACGGTATCATTCGTGTTGGTGCGGAAGTTCGCCCAGGCGATATTATCGTTGGTAAAATTACTCCAAAAGGTGAATCACAACTAACTCCAGAAGAAAGACTTTTGCGTTCTATCTTCGGTGAAAAAGCTCGTGATGTTAAAGACACTTCCAAGAGACTCGAAGGTGGAAAGCGTGGTCGTATCGTGTCAGTCAAAGTTTTCTCTCGTGAAAAGGGAGACAAACTAGACTCTGGTATCATCAAGCGTATTCACGTTGAAGTCGCTCAGTTGCGTTCTATCCAGGTTGGTGACAAGCTCGCTGGTCGCCACGGTAACAAGGGTGTTATCTCTCGCGTATTGCCAGAAGAAGATATGCCATACATGGAAGACGGTACACCTGTTGATATTATTTTGACTCCACTTGGCGTGCCATCCCGTATGAACTTGGGTCAGATTCTCGAAGTTCACCTAGGGTTAGCTGCCAACACTTTGAATTATCAGGCTATCGTTCCTCCATTTACTGGTGCGACCGAAGTAGAAATCAAAGATGAATTGGAAAAAGCTGGATTTGATCGCTCAGGTAAAATGAAACTCTTTGATGGACGAACTGGTGAAGCTTTTGATCAGAAAGTTACTGTCGGTTACATGTACATCTTGAAACTCCATCATGAAGTTGAAGACAAGTTGCACATGCGTTCTATCGGACCATACTCTCTCATTACTCAGCAACCTCTCGGTGGTAAGGCTCAAGGAGGAGGTCAGCGTTTTGGAGAAATGGAAGTCTGGGCGCTTCTCGGTCACGGTGTGGCTCACACTCTCCGCGAAATGCTCACCATCAAGTCTGATGATATTGTCGGTCGTTCCGCTGCCTTCGATGCTATTGTGAAAGGTCAGCCGATTCCAAAACCAAATACTCCAGCTTCGTTTAGCGTTATGTTAAACACTCTCCGCGGTCTCGGTCTAGATGTTGATTTGAAAAAAGGTCGTCAAAACTCTCAGTCTGAAAGTGAAGAATAAGAGAGGGAATTAATCAAAAAATAATTAAAATTATGTTTAAAGATAATAATAAGAACAACGACATCAACGAGTTCGAAATTGTTTCCCTCAAATTAGCTTCACCAGAAAGAATTAAAGAATGGTCTTTTGGCGAAATTACTAAACCGGAAACAATCAACTACCGTACTCAGCGTTCTGAGAAAAGCGGTTTGTTTGATGAAAAGATTTTTGGTCCAGACAAGGATTATGAATGTTATTGTGGAAAATACAAAGGTATTCGCTACAAGGGTATTGTCTGTGAAAAATGTGGAGTGGAAATCACTCGCTCAATCGTCCGTCGTGAAAGAATGGGTCATATCGAATTGGCTAGTCCAGTTTGTCATATTTGGTTCTTGCGCGGTTTGCCATCCAAGGTAGGTACTCTTCTTGGCATGACCACTTCGGATTTGGAAAAGGTGATTTACTTTGCCGGTTATATCGTTACCTCCGTCGCTGAAGAAGAGCGCCAGAGCGTTTTGAATGATATTGACAACGAATTCAAAAACAAAATCAAGACTGCCCAGGATGACAAGACCAAGGATGCTTTGAAAGAAAAAATCTTGGAAGTAAAAGCCGAAGTGGAATCTCTCCATGAAGGTATGGTTTTGGATGAAATCTCATATCACAAATTCTCTGTAAAGTACGGTACCATCTTTGAAGCTGGTATTGGTGCTGAAGTGATTTACGAAATCTTGAAGAACTTGGACTTGGACAAATTGGAGAAGAACCTCATGGGTGAAGTAGAACATGCCGGAGCTCTTGATCGTGAAAAGATCAACAAGCGCTTGTCACTCGTTCGTTCTATGATTGTCTCTGGTGTTCGTCCAGAATGGATGTTCATGACTCGTATTCCAGTCATTCCACCAGCATTGCGCCCAATGGTACCACTAGATGGTGGTCGTTATGCGACATCTGATGTGAACGACTTGTATCGCCGTGTTATCAACCGTAACAATCGTTTGGTAAAATTGAAGGAAATTTCTGCTCCTGATGTTATCTTGCGTAACGAAAAGCGTATCTTGCAAGAAGCTGTTGATGCTTTGATTGATAACTCTATCCGTCATGGTAATTCACTCTTCTCTGCAGGTGCACAATCAAGCAAGCGTCAATTGAAATCCCTCGCTGACAACTTGAGTGGTAAACGCGGTATCTTCCGCCAAAACCTCTTGGGAAAGCGCGTGGACTATTCAGGTCGTTCCGTTATTGTGGTTGGTCCAGATCTACACTTGAATCAGTGTGGTTTGCCAAAAATGATGGCTTTGGAACTCTTCCGTCCTTTTGTGATTTCTCAGTTGTTGAAAAAAGAATTGGCTTACAACATTCGTGGTGCTGGTCGTCTTATTGACGATGGTATTCCAGAAGTTTGGGCAATTCTTGAAGAAGTAATCAAGGACAAATATGTACTTCTAAACCGTGCTCCGACTTTGCACCGTTTGGGTATTCAAGCTTTCAAGCCGATCTTGATTGAAGGTAATGCTATTCAAGTTCACCCACTCGTTTGTACTGCGTTCAACGCGGACTTCGACGGTGACCAGATGGCTGTGCACTTGCCACTCACACCAGAAGCTCAGGCTGAGGCTCGTGAGATCATGGCTTCTGACAAAAACATTCTCAAGCCAGGTAACGGTGAACCAGTTGTTTCTAACAAACTTTTGGACATCGTGCTCGGTTGTTATTGGATGACCAAAGATATCAAGGGTGAAAAAGGTGAGGGTAAATTCTTCTCATCTCCAAACGCTACAATTACTGCTTACGACCTAGGGTTAATTGGTTTGCGTTCCAAAGTTTTGGTTCGCGCCCCACAGGGTGAAAAATATACTGGCTTTGAAGGTCAGATGTTTGAGACTACTGTTGGTCGCTTGTTGTTCAACTCTGTCTTGCCAGAAACTTATACCTACTTGAACAAAGAAATTGATAAGAAAACCATGAACCGTATCGTGGACGACATGATCAACAAATATGGTCTTGCCGCTGTGCCAGATATCATGGACAAGATTAAAGCTTTCGGTTTCAAATATGCTACTTACTCAGGTGTAACTTGGGGACAGGATGATATTGTGATTCCACAAAGTAAATATGATGTAATCAAAGTTGGTAAAGGTAAGGTTGAAGAAGTAACCGGACAATTCAATGAAGGTCTTTTGACTGAGGATGAAAAACTCCGCAAGATTGTTGAGATCTGGCACAATGCCAAGAGCGATATCGAAAAGAGTATCCCGGCTTCTATGGACAAGAACGGTTCTGTTCACGACATGGTAACTTCTGGTGCTCGTGGTTCTCTCTCACAGATTACTCAGATGGCTGGTATGAAAGGTTTGATTACCAATACCGCCGGTGAGACTATTGAGTTCCCAGTTTTGTCTTCTACTAAAGAAGGTTTGACTCCAATCGAATACTTTATTACTACTCACGGTTCACGTAAAGGTTTGACTGACACTGCTTTGAACACCGCGAAAGCTGGTTACCTTACTCGTCGTCTCTTTGACGTCGCTCAGGATGTACTAGTGATTGCTGAAGATTGTGGTACCAAAGAACATATTGTGATTCGTCGTCAGACTGTCGGTGATCCTGCTATTACCAAGAACGTTCGTGGTCGCGTACTCGCGGCTGATGTTCATGATACTGCCGGTGCTGTTATTTTCAAGAAGGGTCACATGTTGTCCAAGGACGACGCGGCCAAGATTGAAAAGGATGGCGTAGGTGATGTGTCTGTTCGTTCACCTTTGACTTGTCAGGCATTGAATGGTCTCTGTGCTCAGTGTTACGGTTCTGACCTCGGTAAGAATGAATTGATTAGTTTGGGTGAAGCAGTAGGTACTATTGCTGCTCAAGCGATCGGTGAACCTGGAACCCAGCTCACCATGCGTACTTTCCACTCTGGTGGTACCGCATCTGTTGGTGGAGACATTACTGCTGGTTTGCCTCGCGTTGAAGAATTGTTTGAAAAGCGCAAGCCAAAGAATCCAGCTGCGATTGCTCACTTTGGTGGCGTGGTTACTTCTGTGAAGAGTCATACTAATGAGAAAATCATTACTGTGGTATCTGAACATGAAGAAAAAACTACCAAGTCTAAAAATGCTGAAGTGGAATATTCTGTCAGTGCCAACCGCGTGATCTTCGTCAAGGTGGGTGACCATGTCAAACGTGGTGATCTTATGTCAGACGGATCTGTGGATATTGATGAAATGTTCAAATTCGGTGGTAAGGAAAAGGCTATGAACTATGTGATTGCCGAAGTCTCCAAACCATACGAACTTCAAGGTGAAGCCGTTTCTCGTAAGCACATTGAAGTCATTGTTCGCCAGATGTTCTCACGCTTCCGTGTTCGTCACGAAGGTAATACTGGACTATCTATTGGCGACGTGGTTGATCAATTGGATCTCCACAAAGAAAATGAATATGCCAAGAAGAACGAAGGTGAAGAAGCTAAAGTGGAACAGATTGTTATGGGTATCACTCAGGTTTCTCTCTCACGTCGTAGTTTCTTGTCAGCCGCTTCCTTCCAAAACACTACTCGTATTCTCATCAATGCTGCTATCCGTGGTGGAGATGACAACTTGGTAGGTTTGAAAGAAAACGTTATCATTGGACGCTTGATTCCAGCTGGTACTGGTTACAAGGATAGTCCAAAGTACAAGATTATTCAGAAAGTGCAAGAAGAAGAGCGAGCCAATCGCCCAGAAGAAGAAAGAGCAGAGTACTAATTGTTTGTCATTGCGAGGCCCCGCGAAGCAATCCAGGCCCTTGGTTACAAAACGTAATTAAGACTGGACTGCTTCGCAAGGCTCGCAGAGACAGAAAAGAGAGTTCGCTAGACGGTTTGATAAAATATAAAACATGTCATCACCCGTTGAACAAATAAAAGAAAAATTGAGCATTGTTGACATTGTCGGCAGTTATTTGAAGCTGGAAAAATCCGGCGCAAATTTCAAAGCCAAGTGTCCATTTCACAATGAAAAATCTCCGTCCTTTTACGTCTCACCAGACAAGAATTATTATTATTGTTTTGGTTGTGGTGCCAAGGGGGATATTTTTACTTTTGTTCAAGAATTTGAAGGTTTGGATTTTCGCGGAGCTTTGAAACTCTTGGCCGACAAGGCTGGAGTCCAACTCGTCTTTGAAAGAAGCGAGGTCAAGGATAGTCGCGACCGACTGTATCAAATCATGGAAGAGGCCACAACTTTTTTCCAAAAGAAATTTGGGGTTAATGCTGAAGCCAAGGAGTATTTGTCTAAACGTGGACTGACCGACAAGACTATCGCTGATTGGCGAATTGGTTTTGCGCCAGAAGCTTGGCGTGAATTATCAGACTACCTAAAGCGTCTCGGCTATTCTGAAATGGAAATGGAAACTGCTGGTCTCTATAAACGAAACGGTGAGACTGCCTATGACCGCTTTCGCGGACGTATTATTTTCCCCATCTTTGATTCCGCTGGTCGCCCAGTCGCTTTCTCCGGACGTATTCTAAAGAAGGATGATACTGCTGCCAAATATCTAAACAGCCCAGAAACTCCACTCTTCATCAAATCTGAAATCTTGTATGGCTTCGATCGTGCCAAGACCGCGATTCGTAAATTTGATTATTCTGTTCTCGTCGAAGGTCAAATGGATTTGCTGATGTCTCATCAGGCGGGGTTTGTGAATACCGTAGCTTCATCTGGCACTGCTCTTACTAGTGAACACTTGCATATTTTGAAGCGCCTATCCAACCGCGTGATCATGGCTTTTGATTCTGATAACGCTGGGATGAAGGCTTCTATGCGAGCTTGGAAACTAGCTTTGGCGGCTGGTATGGAAGTAAAAATTGCTCAGATACCTGAAGGTTTTGATCCAGCTGATTTGATTCTCAAAAACAAGGACGAATGGAAAGAGGTTTTGAAAAACACCCATCATTTAGTAGATTTTCTTTTGTCAAAAGTTAAAAAAACTGTTACCGATGAAAGAAAGTTAGCTATTGCCGTGCGTGATGAAATCTTGCCGTTCGTAGCTTTGATTGAAAGTAGTATGGAGAAGGCACACTATGTCTCTCGCATTGCTCATGAGACTGGTATCAAAGAAGAGGCAGTGTATGAAGATTTGAAAAAAGTTCCCAAAGAAGATTTGAAGAGCACGATTGAAGATTCCTATACTCGCTCGAGTGTGGTGGTCAAGAAAGATACGGCCAATGTCTTTGCTAGACGCGATAGTATCAACAAACGCGTTTGTGGACTCCTCTATCTCATAGAGAACAAGTCACCGAGTGCGGATGTGGCCAAGCTCTGGGACAAAATCAAAGCGATTACCAGTACGGAAGAATATGAACTCTACAAAAATATTTCACCGGAAGAAAAGAATGATGTCATATTCCAAGCCGAAGTCCTCTATCAAGATATAAAAGATTTAGACAAAGAAGCGGAGATTCTGATTGAAGAATTAGAAGAAGAAAGTCTGAAGAAAAAATTTGATACCTTGATGAAGCAACTCACTTATGCCGAAAATAATAAGCAGGAAGCTGAGGCTAGCGAGGTACTCAAGCAATGTAATGAAGTTAGTAAGAGATTGAACGAATTGAAGCAAGTTAAGAGTAAGAAGAAATAAGTTATTGTGAACATATTAATAATTTAATTAATCCTATGAAAACAAAAACCAAGTCAGCAAAGAAGGCAGTCAAAGCAGTCAAAAAACCAGCTGTCAAAAAAGTGAAGAAAGCCAAGGTGGCAAAAGTCGCCAAGGTAAAGAAAGTAAAACCAGCCAAGGTGGTCAAGGTCAAAAAGGCTAAGAAACCAAAGTCTCGTTTTTCTACCGTCTCTAAATCCAAGAAAGATGTAGTCAAACGTACTGGTGCGCCAATGAAGAAAAAGGAGGACTATGAAATTCGCCTGAGTCATCTTATCAACAAAGGTAAGGAACGCGGTTTCGTTACTTATGACGAAATTTTGAAAGAGTTTCCAACCGTTGAAGAAGATATTCTTTTCTTGGATGAAATGTATAACCGTCTAAACGAGGCGGGAATTGATGTGCTCGAAGGTGGTGGTATTTTGGACTTGGAACAAGCCGAAGTCGCCAACAAAAAACATCTCTATGGGGGCAAGAGTGAATCTTCCCATGACTCTATCCAGATGTATTTGAAAGAAATCGGTCACTATCCACTTTTGACTTCGACTCAAGAAAAAGAATTGGCCCAGAGAATTGAAAGAGGAGATATTGAAGCTAAAAATCTTTTGGCTCGTGCTAACTTGCGTTTGGTAGTCTCTATCGCCAAGAAATATGTTGGTCGCTCCGCTGATTTGACTCTGCTTGATCTTATCCAGGAAGGTAACCTTGGATTGTTTAAGGCGGTGGACAAATTTGACTGGTCTCGTGGTCACAAGTTTTCTACTTATGCGACTTGGTGGATTCGTCAGGCCGTCACTCGCGCTCTCGCTGATCAGTCTCGTACTATTCGCGTGCCAGTGCACATGGTAGAAACTATTGCTAAATACAAGCAGGTAGTCCGTCGTTTGTCACAGGACTTGGGCCGTGAACCTTTGCCAGAAGAAATCTCTATTGAAATGGGCTTGGACTTGGACAAGGTGTACATGATCGAAAAGATTGATCAGGATACTGTTTCTCTTGAAGCTCCAGTGGGAGACGATGGCGATGATGGCAAGTCTACTCTCGGAGACTTCATCTCTGATGACAAGATTCTCTCACCAGATCAAGAATCCTCTCGTCGTATTTTGTCAGACCAAGTGAAAGAAATTCTCGGCGACTTGTCAGAAAAAGAACGCAAAATTTTGGAAATGCGTCATGGTCTAAACGACGGTATTACTCACACTCTAGAAGAAGTAGGTAAGGAGTTCGGAGTAACCCGTGAACGTATTCGTCAGATTGAAGCCAAGGCTCACGAAAAAATCCGCCAGCATGATAAAGTTGATAGATTAAAAAACTATTAATCTAGTCAGATATTCTCTCCTGGTTGTCATTCCTGGCCTGACCAGGAATCCAGTCGGGTCGTATAAAGACTTAAATAAAAAACCACCCAGATTACGAAGAAGTCTGGGTGGTTTTGCTTATATTGACATTATCTATATAATATGCTATACTTAGCTTCTTGAAGAAGGTTGACGCTTTCTCAAAACAGTATTGTTCCAAACACTCAGAATAGGAGGCAATTATGCCGATGTTCAAGAAAATCCACTGGAGTCAAGGAGTTGATGCAGGAGGATTATCGTCCGCCTTCGTTGACATCATAATCTCAAACACCAATCCGACAGTCAAGAATTATTCCGTCTTGTTGAAGGAAATGCAGAGGACTTTTCCTCAAGCTTCCGAAGAAGAAGTGTGGTGCGGAATGATTAATGACAAGGGAAGGTTTGACGGCTACACCATTATCTCGTGGCGCGCACAAAAACTTCTCAAAGCGGATTATCAGGAGTGGGAAGGGAGGTCCGGTCACGCGGAATACCTCTATCCATTCTAGTCCTCACGCACACAAAAAGCCCCACGGCCCATGTGTACGTGGGGCTTTTTGTTTGTTTACAACGCAAGGTATATAAAATAGCATAGAATAATAGATTACAAACATACATTACAAAACTGTCCGGCCGGACAGTTTTGTAATGTGTGTTTTATATTGAATTTGGAATAAAAATTATATAAGAAAACATTATCATTTCCATCCGGCCGGATTTTTATGATAATATATATTTATATGAGGTTTAATCAACATAGCTTATCACATGTTATTCTTGCTCATCTCACGAGTTGTCGTAGTCTTAAAAGATATAACGAAAAACTTAGAGAGCTCTCTGGTACTGGAAGAAGAAATAATTCGTATTATGTTGCCATGTCTCGTTTACATAAGAACGGTTTAGTAGAAAGAGTAAAGACTGGTTGGAAAATTACTAAAAGTGGCGTGGAGATAGAGAAAAGATTATCTTCTTTATATATTACATCTCCATTTAGTAAAGAGTCCAAAGGAAACACAATTATCGCTTTTGATGTACCAGAAGGGGATAGAAAGGCTAGGGTTTGGTTAAGAAATCAGCTAAAGGTGTTTGGCTATACTATGTTACAACAAAGTCTCTGGTTTGGTCCTGGACCATTACCGACAGATTTTTACTCCAGACTAAAAACTTTGAATATTAGAAAATGTATTAAGATCTTTAATATAAAAGC
>JBAWVR010000016.1:0-15703 GCA_037147155.1 bacterium
ATGTTAATCTTATAGTATGAGTAATATGGAAATACCAACACCTTTAGCATCCGATGAAAATATTTATGAGGTGCAAAGTGAGAAAAAGAAGTTAAGAGGATATGCAAAAAATTTAAGATCTCACGGGAATGAGGATTCATTAAAGAGAGCACAGGTGTATACTGAAAAAGTTGAGGTTGTTGGTGAAAGATATAAGGGTTTTATTGAAAAATCTGGAGGGATTGCCAAAGCCAAGGAATTATTTTTGTTGAGTAAAAAAGAGTCCACAATGAAATATTATGAGGCATATACAAAAACAACTGTTCCTGTTGAGTCTTTGATTCCTAGCATAAAACTAAATGGTTTAGTTACTAAAAACACACCACCTGAAGCGTGGGGCAAAGACCTTCAGCTTTTTGATGAAGATCAAAACAGGAAAATTAAACATTTACAGAGCGGCTATTCCACAACTTTTGCTAGCTTGCTTTTTATTGAAGATGTTAGTTCTGATGAGAGAGAAGTAGAATACAAAAAAAGATACGGTGAAAAAAAAGATACGATAGATAGAAAAAGAAAAGAAAGTATGGAGCTGGAGGAAATCAGGGACGCGGTCGATAGTGCCTTCAAAGATCAGATTGTTGTAGATATTGCTGCGGGAGCTAATTTATTTGCATACCGGATGGTAGATCATGCTAAGGCAAAATCTTTTATAGCAGTGGAACCAGCATTTTGTTACGATTTACATAATCGTTTGTTTGAATTATTGAGTCCTGAGATTGAAAGAGAATCAGCTTCTGCGGACTCCCAAGAAGAAAGATTTAGACAGAATAAAGAATTAAATAAAATACCAGTCGCGATTGTGGCTGAAGATATGCTTGGTTTCCTAAAACGCTTACCATCAAATTCTGTTAGCGTGTGGTGTTCTGGAATAGACTATTTAGTAATACCTGATCAAAAGTATAGAGATGAAGTGGCCAAAGAAATTTTGCGCGTTTTGCATCCAGACGGTTCTTATGTTGGACAGAAAAACATGTCTATCAAGCTTCCTAAAACTACAGGTATTCAAGTGAGTGAATTTGGTGACAAAGAGGACAAAACCTCTAATTATAGTGCAATAGAGGTTTATAAAAAAAATCCAAATACAAGTCCTGAGAATAACTTTGTTTAATATCCATACGAACGCCTTTCTGTATTCGGAGCCAAATTAAAAAAGGACCATACGTACGATATGGTCTTTTTTAATATTTAAATATTTTACCTAGGTTTTATTTTTTACATTCACACTCGCAAGGACACTTTTCCTTACAAGCACAGGTTTTACCGCACTTGCAAACGCACTCGCAAGGGCATTCTCCTTTACAGTCACACTTTTCACCACACTCACAAGTACATTCGCAGGCTGCATTACATTCACAACCACATGAACATTTTTTCATTTTTTCTTCTGACATATTTTTATTTTTTACCCGTTAAGGTTTTAGCTGATTACATTAAGTTACTACTTAATGTCGGAAAATCTTTGATTTTCCATCTGCTAAAATCTTTCTGGGTGATTATTAATAATATCGACCGTTCTATAGAATAGATGCTTTAAAAGTGCGGAATATTTCTTGGTCTTCTATGTCCTTGGGAGTAGTCTTCTGTGGATCATAGGTAACCTTGAAAATGTCTGGATAAACAAACTTTACATAAGTGACGCCAACATTCTTTCTGATTTCATCCATAATAAGGAAAGAGTGTCCGGAACAGGGAATGGCAACCTTTAGGGAAATCTGGTTATTGTTTTGCTGATTGGTGATATCACCAGTTCTCACATTAGCCAGGACAGGGATTACTCCATAGAAGAAGACAAGACTGATGAGAATAGTAGAGGTATAGACAGTCAGAATATATTTCCAATTTTCTTTGATGCCGCTACGGCACAAGCAATCAGTTTTCTTGAGGTAGAAGTAGATAGACAGGGTAGCCAGAGTAAAAGAAATGATAATCAAGTAAGAAAAAATGTTGGGAATCAAGAGAGCCTTTTTTAGAATCACTGATGCCGTCACTGCTCCAATCATGGAAAACAAAGCAAAGGCCAAACAAAAAGAGTGGGGGATGAGGCCATAGATTAATCCAGAAAGAAGACCCTTCTTGAGATTTGGTTTTGGTTCAACACAACACTTTTTGTTTTGGTCCATAATTATTTATTATAAATATTGATAAGTTTCAAAATTTCTTCAGTCATCTCCTGACGCTTCTTTTCATTCTTGGATAGGATAGCTGATTTGAAGCAGGTGTTGAAGTGGTTGCTCATCAGCATCTCGTGAGCAGAACGGAGGAGTCCAATCACTGCCAAATTCTGTTGCATGACGCTGATACAGTAGTGATCGTCTTCGACCATGGTGAGTATCTTGTCTAGTGAAGTCTTGGCCTTCTTCAAACTAATCAATATTTTCTTTTTTTTGTTTTCAACAATCATTTTATTTTTGTTAATCCCCATACCTAGGGGGGAGGTATGGATATATAATAGCAAGTCCAAAATATTTGTCAAACATTTTTGTAAATGGCAAAAGAACGCCTTAAAATTAAGGTAAATCATGGTTCGCAAATTATGGTATAATTTACTTATTAATATAATTTATAATAACTTATGCAAACAAATAAATTAAAAACTTTTTTGAATACTATTATTTGGGGATTTATTGTCTGGTTTGTCGGTTATATTTTAGGTTTTGTTTTCTTTGCTATTGTACCAAAAGAGTTTATTGGTTGGGCGATTATGCCTTTTGGTATCGCTTTTACTTTGTGGGCTCTGATCAGCAAAATTAAAAGAGATAGATTCAAGTGCTATATTGGTCTAGCAGTTATTTGGACAATCCTCGCGGTAGTTTTAGATTATTTCCTCTTGGTAAAATTATTGAACGCAGTTGGGTACTACAAACTCGATGTTTATGTTTACTATATCTTAACTTTTGTACTGCCTCTGTGCGTTGGCTGGTATAAGTTCAAGAGAAATAATTAGAGGTTTTTTTAAATAACTATTATGGCTAAAGTTAAAAGAGAGTTTGATCTACTAACCAAAGAGGAAAGAGAAAAAGCTGTGAATGACATCATTTCTTTCTATATTACCGAGCGTAATGAAGAAATGGATATTATTGGCGCTAGTAACATCCTTGATGCTTTTCTTCAGGATATCGCACCCAAGGTTTATAACAAAGCCCTTGATGACGCAAAAAAGGCGTTTAAAAAACAGGCTGAGGAAATAGATTTTGAAATGGGTTTATTAAAGAAATAATTGATTATATAATTATAATATGAAAAAGAACATATTAATCGCAGTGTTGATTATTCTGGTTTGTCTCGGTCTATATTATATTTATCAAAAGACTACTGATAATAACGATGTTAAGGAGGGAGTAATTAATTCTGCCATTTTTACTTGTGCTGAGAATAAAAATATCAACGCTTTGTTTTTCAAGGACAAGGCGGAACTGACTTTGAGTGATGGACGAAATATGTTGCTCATGCAAGCTATCTCTGCTTCTGGTGCTCGCTATGCCAATACTGACGAATCATTTGTTTTTTGGAACAAGGGTGATACTGCTTTTGTGACTGAGGGTGACAAAACCACTTTTGCCGACTGCGTGATTAAACCGGTAGATACTGCCACTACTACTGTAGGTTTGGCTAACCCTGCTTCGGTCAATTGTAAGACTGTCGGAGGAAACTTGGTCATGCAGAAAAATGGTAATGGTGATGAATACGGTCTATGCTACTTTGAAGAAAACCGGGCTTGTGAAGAATGGGCCCTGTTCCGTGGAGATTGTCCCGTTGGTGGTCGCAAGACTACCGGCTTTGACACCATTGATCAAAATTATTGTGCTTGGGCAGGCGGGGAGACATTTGCTGTACCGAACTCTGTCTGTACTTTCAAAAATGGTTCCAAGTGTTCAACATTGGATTTCTATAATGGTAAGTGCTCAGCTAAATAAAATATAAACATGGTGAATAAAGTCACATTTGAAAATAAGCCATGGTTGTCACCTCATGAAGTTGATCGTAAATTCAACGAACGAAGAGAAAAACTGCCTAAACAGATTGAAGAATATATTTTAAGTAATCCACTTTTTAAAAGTGAGGATGTTTCTGTGTATTTTTTTCAAACGAGTGTATCGTCCTTGGTTTGTCTTTTGAGGGGGGAGACTAAGAAATTGGTATTAAAAATTCCTCTGAGTTTAACTCATGCTCCCGGGGAGGGTTTATTTTTTAAAGTCTGGGAAAAAGCGGGTGTTAAAGTACCACATGTTTTTGAAGAGGGAGTTATCGGTGATGGGCCGTACCTACTTATGGAATTTATTGATGCTGATACTTTGTCTGCTGCAGAAGGTAAAGGCTTTATTTTAAAAAATAAAGAAGAGAAGCTTGGAAGAATATTGCGTATGATGCATGTCCCTTTGGGTCATGGTTATGGACGTTGTTTAGAAGGACACGGTGAACACCAAACATTTGTGGGCTGGCTAGAAGGTGAAGAAATGGCTAAAAAGATTTCCTATATCAAAGAGCATGATTTAATTGGTGATGAATGTGGTGAATTGTCTAAAATCATTAAAATTTTGGCAGATCATACTAAGGCTATAGGACACACGAGTTATTGTCATGATGATTATGGTGGTTCAAATATTTTTGCCACGGACCCTCCAACTGTGTTTGATCCAGTGCCAAGATTTAATGATGGCTATATTGATTTAGGTAAAGTGATGTTTGGTCATATGCTCTTTGGTGGTACTGATGAAACTCGCAAAGAGTTTTTGAAAGGTTATTTTGGTGACGAAAAATATGATCACAGAGTTTTGCAAGCGGCGACTGTACTGGCAGCTTATATGAAGTTTTCTTATTGGCATCGATCAAAAAAAGAAGAATTGATGAAGAGGGGAATAGAAAATTTAATTAGAGATAAACATTTGTTGGATTAAAGTGAGATAAGATACCATTGACACAACTAATATGTAATGTTAGTATTTTTGCCAGATACGAAACATGGTGTTTCGTGCAAACAAATGAAAGGGCAGAATCATGCAGAATCTTGTCGAACGTCTAGTTAAAGGTCTCGCCGAAGTCAAAATGGGTGAGATTACTGTCCCGGAAGGAGGAGTGCATAGGGGCGAAGTGGTCGTCGGTCAAATCGAGGACCCCAGGATCAAGGTGTTGTACACCTATTATCGCCGGAATGGTGATCGGGTGAACGAGTTGGTTGAAGCTTACGACAAAGCTGTCGCGGAGACGATTAAGCGGCCGAGAAAAAACCACGATTATGCTACTTGTCCAGTATGTCTTCAAGGCATTGAGGTTATCCATGAATGCGAATTTCATAAGGCGGTTGAAACTGTGTTCTGGGCAACTGTCGAGTCAACACTTGATGTCAGAGCGACGATTACCGTCAAAAGCGGTGGACGTCTCAGTATCCGCGCCGGATGGCAAATTGTCGTTAGCCCAAGCGGAAACGCAAAGGTTACTAATTCCGAGGACAACAACATCACGGTGCTGGGCATTATGATGATGCCTCACGGCGATGAAGCTGCGCCGAAGAAGTAATTCTGCCGGCAAACAAATGACCGGAATTCCACATGTGGGAATTCCGGTCTGTTTTTTTTATCAATAACAATTTCCGGTACAAGTACCGCAACTTACTCCATCACATTTTTTGCGAGAGTCTTTGATTATATATATATCATCATTTAATCTGACTGGGCTAGTGGTTTTGATAGCCACCTTTTCGCCTTGTTTAGCGGACTCCACTTGTTTGTGATTGATTTCCATGGAAACAACTTTTTCCTCCACACTACCAGTAGTTGGTCCTTGAATAAGCAAAGTATCACCGACTTTTATTTGCTCACCTTGGATTAGAATTTCGGCCACACCAATATTTTTATAAAACTTAGTCACTTTACCTAAATGCTCTTTTTTCTGGGTAGCTTGATTGCCTGCGGATTTGGTCCAGGCGTCTATCGGTTTGCCGAGAAAGAATCCACTGCTATTGCCACGGTGATAAACGGTATCAAGTTCGGCAGACAAAACTTTTTTCAAATTAGCCAATTCGGTCTTGAACTTTTTATCGCGTTTTGGATTGTCGTAGATGAAATCAATAATCGTGCGGTAAGCTCGAGTCACATTGGCCACATATTCTGGACTGCGATTGCGACCTTCAATTTTCAAACAGTTTACCCCAACATCTAAAATTTGTTCAATAAAATCTATAGTACGTAAATCCTTGGGACTCAAGACAAAATCTTCACCAACCTCCAATTCTTTGTCACCGTCTATTTCTTTTATAATATATTTGCGACGACAAGGTTGCTGGCATTCACCGCGATTGGCTGATTTGCCATAGAGGAATTGGGAGAGGAAACAACGACCAGACATAGACACACACATAGCGCCGTGAATAAAGATTTCAATTTCAGCTTTAGTATTTTTTCTAATCTCTTTGATTTGTTTCAGTGAACACTCACGAGCGAGAACGACGCGGGTAGCACCGAGTTTATGGTAGAAGTTGGCGGACTCTGAGTTGGCAATACTAGCCTGTGTACTGATATGGATTTCAATACCCAATTTTTTAGCAATTTGAATAATCGCCAAATCCCAACAGATGATGGCATCAACTTTGGCCTTTTTCACATTGCGCAAAATCTTTTCAATCTTGTCGAGCTCTTCTTCATAGATAATCGTGTTCACGGCGAGATAGACTTTGATATTTTTACCATGGGCAATTTTCACAATTTTTGGTAAATCTTTCTCTGTGAAGTTCTTGGCACCGGCGCGCATATTAAAGCCTTTGATACCAAAGAATACCGCATCAGCACCGTTATCTATAGCGGCGGTGAGGGAAGTATAGTCTTGAATCGGGGCTAATAATTCTGGTTTTTTGTTTTTAGTCATAATTGGTATATTTTTACCATTAATTTGGAAATTTAAAAAGCCCTATGTAGTACAGCACAAAATATATTTGGGATGATATAATAAACACATGAATAAATTATATATTATTGGTGGCCCTGGCCGTTGTGGTAAAACCACAATCATGAGAGAATTTTTGGACAAGAAAAAAGTGGTGGCTGTTTCATCTGATGCTGTCAGAGCAGGATTTAGATATTTGAATAAAAAAGTACTACAAACAAATTATTCTGTTAATGAAATTGATGATGAGCTAACCTGGCAAATGATGGTTGGAATAATCTTGTATTATAATCACAAAAACATATCACTAGTTTTGGAGGGTGTAGTCTTTACCCCTGATAGAGTCAAGAGTCTAGAATTAAGTAATTTAGAGGTCAGAGCTGTTTTTGTTGGTTTTGTTGAGGATAATCACATTGATTCAATAATTGAATTTGCACACGAAAATAAAGATTGGGTCTATGACAATATTACCAAAGTAAATAATGGGGACGATTCTGAAATTAGAAAGATGTTTAAACAAGATCAGGAAAACAGTAAGCAGAGTCTTTTAAAAGCCAAGGAGTATGGATACAGTTTTTTCTCGATTGACAACAAACCATTTGAAGATTACAAAAAGCAAGTAGTGGATTACCTATTAGAATAGCAAAAAGCACCCATTTGGGTGCTTTTAAATATTTATTGACAGTCTAGCTACATATAGTAGCATTAAAGTGCAAGGGTCAACTTTATAAAAATAACCTCTCAGTCATACTGAGAAAAAAATGAAAAAGATATTTTTTTACGTTTTGTTGGTTTGTTCTTTGTTGGTTGGTCCATCAGTAATATATGCAGACACTCTGCTTACTGATACTTTCTCAAGTGTTAGTTCAACGAATTGGCATATTCCCACTTGGACCAGTTCTACGGACGGTACTTTTATTGGTCGCACACAGTTTAAGTGTACACAGAACGCTTCATTGCCAACAGCTAGTAATGGCAATGCTGTGATTTCTCTCAACACTTACAACCCAACTGGTGCATCGTTTTATGCTAATGAAATAATTAGTAATAAAACTTTTAGTGTAGACAAAGGTATTGATATTTCTATCCGAGCCAAAATGAACACCACTGTGCCAGGTATTGTTGGTGGTATTTTCTTGTATTCTTTAAAACCAGGTAGCAATACTTTGCACGATGAAATAGATTTTGAACTTTTGACCAATAGACCAAACGAAGTTCAAACAAACATTTATGCTAATGAGCCACTTGGAGCCGGTAGTCCACAATTTGTAAGTTTAGTTTCTGGTTCAATTTCTGATTACCATACTTACCAAATTAAATGGCAGAACGACAAAGTCACTTGGTTAATTGATGGAGTTGTTGCCAGAACAGAAACTCGTATTATTCCAGCCGGACCAATGAGCTTGTATTTTAATATCTGGGCGCCGGATGCTGGTTGGGCAGCAGCATATAGTTCAGCTTTGAATTACGTGACAAGCTCTAGTTTGAATAAGGTCTATTCAATGCTCGTTGATTCAGTTGCTGTCGACACAATCATTGCTACACCAGTTTTAAAAACTATTAGTTTAACACCAGCGACTGACACTTTAGTTATTGGTGGAGCTACTGGACAGTTGACCGCTTCTCCACTTGATCAAAATGGCAATCCAATTTCCGCTGTTGTTACTTGGTCCTCGAGTAATTCATCTGTGGCTAAAGTTAGTTCAACTGGTGTTGTGACACCAGTGTATCCGGGTACAGCAAATATTTATGCCTCATCTGGTGGAATAAAAAGTAATGCTGCAGCGATGACAGTTGTTAGGGCTAAATTAACAAATATCAATCTTTCACCGACATCATTGAATTTTGTTTCTTATGGCGCAACACAGCCAATTACTGCTACTAAGATTGATGAGAATGGAAAGCCAATTGCAGCTACTCTAACTTGGACTTCTAGTGATACAGCCGTAGCCAAGGTTAGTACTACAGGTGTTGTTTCTCCACAGGGGATTGGTACAGCAACAATAACTGCCTCCAGTGATGGTATTACTAGTAATGCCGTAAATGTAAACGTAGTATATCCAAGTATACAGATAACCAGTGTTCCAGCTCTTGGTGCTACAGGTTATGCCAAAGGCAAGGTGATTGGACTGGTATATCCAAATTATGCAAAGTATAAAGTTGCTGTATATATTAACGTAGTAGGTGGGTGGTGGAATAAACCAACTTGGTCTGCACCTCTAACATCTATTCAGTCACTTGGTGCTTGGAGTGCAAATATTGTAACTGGTGGTTCAGATCAGAATGCTAGACAAATCTCGGCTTACTTGTTACCAGCTGGAGTGGCTGCACCACTACTAAAAGGTGAGTCATCACTACCATCGAGTTTAGATCAATATCCACACGCTAGTATTAATAGATAACTAATAAAACAAAAGCACCCAATCGGGTGCTTTTGTCGTATCTTTTGTGTCTATTTACAGATATATTATTGTGTGTTATTATCTGATTAGTAAGTTTTTTCAATATTTAACCCCAATCTGGAAGGAGGCCGTCAGTGAAGAAAACAATCCTCGGTATTGTGACGAAAAGCCCGTGGCCCAAAGGACGCCGTGGCAGCAGAGAGAAACAGGACTGGTACCAGACCTGCATCGATGCTGTCTGTTGGAAAAAAGTGGTACAGAATGCACAAATCGTTGTGCCTTGTGCTACTCAACCAACAGATGGTCAACGTGAGGTTGAATACTACGTCCAGGCTGTCAAAGAGCTTGGCGGTGAAATCGAAGCGATTGATGAGGGCTATGAAACTGTAGCTCAAATCAAAATCTTTGGTCGTCTGGCCAGAGAAAGAAAGTCCGACTTGATCCTATTCACCACCTTCACCCACTATCCTCGGATTGCTTGGATCTGTTGGTGGAATAAGATACCGGTCAAGAAGCTTGTTGTGGCTTGGGGTATTCCTAGACCACGAGAGGCATGTACCGATCTCGTTTTGATCTTTCTTTATCCGATGCTAGATGTTCTTGGGTTGATGGATTGGTTTATAACCAAGGTTATAAACCGTCGGCTCGAAGGAAAGCTCTAACGCTTTCAGAACAAAACCGCGCGCACCAAAGGAGGTGCCTGCGGTTTTTAATTTTTATAATCCTAATCCGCCGAGGGTATTTGTGTAAGTGCTAATCATAGATGGTAGGAAAATGACTGATATGAGTAACGGTACAACCAGTACCACGACGGTGATAATTATTGTCCAGAGAAAATATTTTCTAGTTTTCTCGACTGATAAATAAATCTGGTCAATTTTTACTTGCTGGTCTTCAATCTTTTTTATTAATTCTTCGTTCATGGGATAATTATAACACAAAAACGCCCGAAGGCGTTTTAATATTTACTCCAAAAGTTTTTTCCAGATTTCGTCACGACCAAGTCTGGTCTTGGCGGAGCAGGGAATAATTGAGACACCAGGAAAAGCCTCGGCTAAAGCTTTTAGATTGGCATGTTTTTCTTTTTGAATCAGGGAATCAACTTTGTTGGCAACCACAATAGTCTCCACTTCATTTTCTTTGAGTATACGATACATTTCCAAATCAAAATCACTTGGTTTGATACGAGCATCGACAATAAGTACGGCCTTACGTTTGAAAACCGGCTCCATAAAATACCATTGAATGAGTTGAGAGAAAGCGGCTTCCTCCTCGATGGTGCTATGTGAAAAACCATAACCAGGCAAATCCACAAAATACATTTTGTAATTGACGAGAAAGAAGTTTATTTCTTTGGTTTTGCCGGCAGTGCTACTAGTTTTGACCAAACTTTTTCTGTCTAATAGACAATTAATGAGACTTGATTTACCAACGTTAGAACGCCCAATAAACGCATATTGAGGTTTATGCTCATATAGGATTGGGGCCTCACCTTTGAGGCCGGTCACAAATTCGGCGCTGGTAATTTTCATATCTGTATCTTATACGAAAAAAGTCATTCTGTCATTGTTTTTGCTCGCCATGACGATACACTGGTGTTATAATTAACACATTAATAACTTTATATAAAAACATGTTAGACAAGTTCTTTAAGATTTTATTGGTATTTATACCTATTACTCTAGTCGCCAAGTATTTAGACGTTTCGCCATTATGGGTTTTTATTTTCTCGGCTCTGGCGATTATCCCAATTGCCAAATTTATCGGAGAGGCGACAGAAGAATTGACCGTCTATACCGGTCCAGCTCTTGGTGGATTACTCAATGCTACTTTTGGTAATGCCACTGAACTCATTATCGGTATATTCGCTTTGCAAGCGGGACTTATCGAGGTGGTGAAGGCCTCCATCACAGGTTCTATTATAGGTAACTTACTTTTGGTTCTAGGTATGTCCATTTTCTTTGGTGGATTGAAACGTGAAAAGCAAAAGTTTAATGTGACGGCCGCCAAGTCCGCTGGTTCCACATTGCTTCTGGCAGTGATTGCTTTGGTTATTCCAGCTGTCTTTATGTTGACCTCTGACGGTTCTACTAGTTATGTGATTGAAGAACTCAGCGTATCTGTGGCAGTGGTGATGATTTTGGTTTATATTGCCAATCTTTTCTTCTCCCTCTATACCCACAAGCATCTTTATACCGAAGATGTTGGCAAGTATGAAGCTCGTTGGAGTAAAACTAAAAGTATTGTTGTTTTGGTTATTTCCACTATTGCTGTGGCAGTTATGTCCGAAATATTAGTCGGTTCCATTGAGCCCTTGGTAGCCAGTTTTGGTTGGACAGAATTATTTATTGGTGTGATTTTTGTGGCTATTATTGGTAATGCGGCTGAGCACACCTCGGCTATTACAGTTGCTGTCAAAGACAAGATGGATTTATCACTTCAAATTGCTATTGGATCAGCTACTCAGATTGTTATGTTGGTTGCTCCAATCTTGGTTTTGGTCAGTCTTTTCTTTGATACACAGATGAGCTTGGTTTTTAATACTTTTGAATTGGTGGCGATTATCTTCTCGGTATTTGTGGTTAATTCTGTCATTGAAGACGGGGAGAGTAATTGGTTTGAAGGGCTTCAATTGGTCATGGCTTATGTGATTATGGCGGTGGCTTTCTTCTTCCACTCCTAGACAAACTTAGGACATTCGGGGATAGTGTGCTATACTCTGCGGGTGTTAAGTCACAGAAGCAATGTCGAGAGTTTCAGTCTAGAATAACTAAACAATCTTATGAAAGGAACAATCAAAACTCTTAAGAATGGATTTGGATTTATCACTCGTGAAAATGAGTCAAAAGATCTTTTCTTCCACGCTAAAGAATTGGTAGGTGTCATGTTTGAAGAACTAAAGGAAGGCGATGTCGTCTCTTTTGAAGTAATTCAAAGCGAAAAAGGCCCAGCTGCTACAAAAGTATCTCGCGCTTAATCTCGTAAAGAATAATACCCAATACCGCAAGGTATCGGGTATTTTCTTTTGTTTGATTTCTGATATAATAGCTGCACAACCAAATAGTTGGTTATCAAGAGTATGGCGAGAGCACTGGCTCAGCGACCCATCAGCAACTTGTTTCTGTAAAGAAATAAAGTGCTAATTCCAGCCCCGATATTGCCTAGGCAGTATCCCGGAAAGATAAGACTAGTCATCTATCTTTCCTCTTTATGAGGAATTTTTAATTCAAAAAATTGAACTTTAACAAAATGGTTCAATCAAGAATATGAATAAGAAAACAGCAGAGTTTGTTAGTCCGAAGCACCCGGACAAGATTTGTGATTTTATTGCGGATAGTATTTTAGATGCGTATTTGGCCGGAGATAAGAATAGTCGCGTGGCGAGTGAAGTGATGGGTGGACACGGATTGGTCACTATCAATGGCGAAGTAACATCTCTGACTAAACCGGATTTAGAAAAAGTGGTCAAAGATATTGTTGGTCAGGATTATAAAGTAATTATTAATATCGTACAACAGAGTCCAGAAATTGCTCAAGGAGTAGATACTGGTGGAGCGGGAGATCAAGGTATTATGAAGGGCTATGCTACTTCAGAGACTGCTGACGGCATGCCACTAGAATATACTCTAGCTCGCGAATTGTGTCAGAAAATATTTGAAGTACATCCGTACGATGGTAAGACTCAAGTGACTGTTGAAGATGGCAAAGTAAAAACCGTCGTGGCCAGTTTCCAAAAGACCAAGAATGAGGATTTGTTAAAATTGGTCCAATCAATAATCTCCGCTGAGGAATATTTAATTAATCCAGCTGGTGAATGGAATCAAGGAGGCTTTGATGCTGATACAGGTTTGTCGGGTAGAAAATTGATTGTTGATAATTATGGTCCAGAACACACGATTGGTGGAGGATCATTTTCTGGTAAGGATCATACCAAGGTTGACCGCTCAGGTGCTTATATGGCTCGCAAGATTGCTTTGGATCTAGTTAAAAAATATGGAGCTAAAGAAGTAGAGACAAAATTAGCCTATGCTATTGGTAAGAAAGATCCAGTCATGGCCGTGGCGGTGATTGATGGACAAGAAGAAGAAATCACAGGTTATGATTTGAGTCCAAAGGGTATTCGGGAATTTTTGAAACTGGATGATGTAAAATTTGCTGATACTTGTACTTGGGGTCATTTTGGCAGGGGATTTAGTTGGGATAAGTAGGGAAGGCAAAACAGCCCGCCGGACTACCGGCGGGGCTAAAGAATTGACCGGTTGTGAGTTTTGCCATCGGTTTTTAAGAAAAAACCAAATTTTTGTATAAAAGATATAAATTGTAAAACGTCTATTTTGACTCCGATTTAGAAAATGAAAGTTTTTCAATGGCAAAATCTACAACGGGTTTGACATTTAAACCGTTGTGGTATATAATAACAAAGGTTTAGTGAAGCCAGTCGGTTTCGCGAAATGACTGAAGAAGTCATTTTTTTGTTCTTTGTTTTTTTGTCACCATCAATCAAGGAGAGTATGGTTATGCCAACAGTACATGTTTATGTTGCCCCGTGTGTTTACGGGGACACCGAACTAAGGACGAAGATTGAGACAACAATCAAGGAGGTGCTCAGGGAGGGGGAAATGAAAATCCCTATTTCCAATATACTGGTTTTCTTTTTTCCAACAATGAAGAAACATTGTATTGAAAAAAAAGTGTTCATGTCGATTGACCTTTTTGGTTTGCCGGGAAGATATGGTGACTGTCGCCATGTTTTGCTAGCTGCCGAAAGGGAAGTTGCGACGGCTGTCCACAAGGACTACTTTCCTCGAAAAAAAGTCAAAGCCGCAGTCCTTTATTCCGGCAATCGGGGTGAAGGACCTCAGTACCATGTTTGTGAGCCAAAAGAGGACAATCTAATCGAGCCTCTCAATATTGAGGATAATAGTGCCGCCTGAAAGGAAAGCATTAACTCAACCCGCCTTTACGGATCAACCCGTTTCGGCGGGTTTTTCTTTTCCACAGTTTAGTGTTTGACACAGATACTTTACTGTGGTAGCATATTTCCAGAACCCACCAAGTCGGTGGGAGAGTTACAAACCCCATTAGGAGAGAAAAATGGGAAATCAGATTGCAGCGAAGGTTGTGGAACGGGAGATGGCAGCCAAGGCACAGACAAGGTTAATGACGGGCAAGGCGGCAGTTCCGGTCCAGGTCGGTGAGACATCTGCTTGTACCGAAGACATTGTCCGCACGATTGCCGAGACGGCAAACAATGTCGAGCACGCCGTCACTCTTCTTAAGGCACGTGGCCTCAAAGAGGGTGATCAGTTCACGGTTGGTATGGCGAAGGTTCCCGATGGTCTTCCCGGTGCTCAGGTTCTGGTCAACAAGATCAAGATCAATGTGCGTCTGGATGATTTGCCTGAATTGGTGATCTTCGGCCCCCCACGCTATCTCAAGCATTCTGCTGTCCAACCGGCACCTGTCGCAGCATCCGCTGTCGGCTGACCTTACGGCGGAGGAGCCTAGCTCAAACCGCCACTGAAAAGATCGTCCCCCTGGACGCTTTCGGTGGCGGTCTTTTCTTTTGTGAATTATATATTTGACAGATTAGCAACTTGTGTTATTATTTAATCCAAGTTGTTCTTATTTCAAAACCTATAACCAAGGAGTGAAATCATGCAAATCATCACAGTGTATGGTGTTTCTGATCGGAGAAGCATTTTGTCGGCCATGTCGTTGAAAATCGATGAAGTGGCCAAAAAATTTCGCATCTCTGACAATACTTTCAAAATCTTTCCCGATGACATGTGTAAGTGCTCGGGAACAGGTGGTCCAGTCATTGTAGTACAGGTTTCTGGAGCCAATGAAAAAATCGTACGTATGTTGGTGGCAGAACTCAAAAAACATGAGAACTTCAAGAACACCACTGGAACCATTCACATCGAGTAGGGCAGAGCCCAGAAAGAGAGAAAATCATGATTATCATTGTTCATGGGTTGGAACCGAGTGACGTTGAGGATACAAAAAGAAAGATCTGCGAAACCCTCAAGTTGCTGAAAAAACGGCGGATCAGATCCTTCTGTTCAGAGCAAGGACATGCTACTACCCACAACCTGGTAACCGGCGGACAAAAGCATGAGCCGTTTGCTATCCTGATTCATAACGATCCGATTCAATGCCGGTACATCGCCAAGCGTCTAAGTAAAGCCTTAGACATGTACGTTGAACCCCAAGTCTCAGTTCGCTGAGACCGGCCCGTTTTCCGAACAAGCAACCAGCTTGTCCGGAAAACGGGCCCTTATTCTTTCATGGTGATATACTGCTAAAAACAGTGGGTTATCCCCAAACCCCGTATTCTAGTCAATACCTTGGCACCATCTCCTGTGGAGTTTTGTAGTTAATTC
>JBAWVR010000017.1:0-15247 GCA_037147155.1 bacterium
GTATATTATAGCCCTCAGGTTCAGTATATATATTTTGATCCACCAACAAGAACTTCTTGGATGGGGGGAGAATGGGGTTATTGGTTAACTAACTTTGCTACTTGTTTTACCTTTGCCGGTTGTACAGCGGCGATGCATGATCTTGGGTTAGCTAATCATGATTATCTAGGGTCTTTTCAAACCATGCTAGCGCAGGGTATGGAGAAAGATCCAAGAAGAGTAAATTGGACGGATGGTTATCCTTTGCTCGAGCGTGCGACAATGCTCATCCCAGATTGGATGGGATTTGATGAGAGAATTCGTGCGCGCCACTCCAAGTTTGTTTATAATCCCTCATATCCTAATGAGTATGACCCAGAAGCCTTGAAGCCCATCGTGGATTCACTATTTAGAAACGGTTGTAAAATGATTGCCGACGTAGTTATTGATACTCCTCGTCTACAAATACAAACACCAAAAGATGGGGCCGTAATCAAATTAATTAAGCCCACCAATGGATATGAGTGGAAGGCTAATGCTCTCGGACTGACTATCTCACCATCAGGTACCGCGATGACTGTTACAGCTAGTAGTTCAGTTCAGTTAAACAACCTAACTGCCGAACTGGTGAGCGAAGACGAAAGTAATAAAAGTGGTCCGTTTTGGTCAGCCACCACCACTAGTGCTGGAACTTTTAGTTTTACGGCTGGAAAATATGGATTGATTGTTACAAATTTGCCTGCTTATTATCCAAACGGAGAATTTAAGGGTCCATCATTTGCTATACCAATAAACATATCATCTAGTTTTGGTGGGGATTTTGCTTTTGGAAAATATTTTGTCCGCATCAAGGGTTATGAAGCCAATGGTACATTGGTAACCATAGATAGTGGAGTATTTGATATTGAAGTTTATGATGATTATTCTGTTATTTCAAATATAGTCGATACCACCGTTGACACTAATCAAACAGTGGCAAAATTTAGTGCTACTGTCGTGACTAATTCAGACACGGCACAGACACTGGAGGTGAGATGTCCAGGCGCAGTCGGGGAAACACAAAAGTCTGGATCCTACCCTTTGAAATCAAGTAGCACAAACACAATTATTTTTGAGCGAGATAGAAATCCACTTTTCTTGCTGTCTTGTAATGCTGTCGTAAAATCAACATATACCAATGGTGACACTGTTTATTCCCAGGGTTTTGATTTTAGTATTAAGAGAGGTTATCCAACTGCACCAGTTATATCTGCTAATGTTACAAATGACACAAGCACAATATTTAAAATATCGATAGACAATTTTAATGCTCACACAGGTACTACTTTTCCTGGTGAAAATCTAGTGCATTTGCCACAAGAAATTCAGGACGGAAGATTGGATTATTCACTAACCTGTCCAACCGTCGCGGGTTTTGAAAGTAAGACCGGTTTGTTAGACATGTACAATATTAATGAAGGAGTATTTGAGTTAGATTTTGGTCAAAAAATTAGTACTACTCCAGGTACAATGTGTACACTGTCTGTTACAAATTATGTAACTGAGTGGAAAAAGACTTTGAACAGTAATACTGTTTCATTGAATATTACTGGTGGAAAATTCACTCCAAAAACTTTGTCATCAGATGCGACGACTCTTGTCCCAAGCACTGATAACTTGAGTGTTGATACGGGTTTTCTTCCAGATTTAAATTCTCTCCCTGGATATACTAGTACTGTAAAAATTACTTGTGGTTCTAGGATATTTACTATTGATGTTCAAAATGGAGTTTCAGCAGTGATAAATATTCCTCGCGAAGTGGATAATGTGAGCTGCACAGCCCAAACTATCTCAACAAAGAATTCAGATATTACAGCCATGTCGACGAGAGGAATGTGGCATCTTATGTTGGCCTCAGTCTTTGATTTATTTGATTTCAAGTTGGTGGCAACGACTGCTACATCGGACAACTCAATTATAGAAGGGGAACCAATTACTTTTGAGATACCTGGTTTTAGCGATGTGTTAAAACAGAAAATCCCAACCACCGTTTCTCCAGTTAGTAATATTGTTGATACTTCAGCTAATTTGGCAGAAAATATATTTAATTTTAGTTTCAATAGAAGTATGAGTATGTTTGGCATCAAAGAGGTTTTGATGTTTAAGTGTGGTAGTACAACTGCCAAGAATGTTGATTTACCAGTCGGAGCTAAAACTTATTTACTACCGACTCAAAATATTCCTGCGGACGATGTATCTTGTTCAACATATGTTGTGTCTTATCTCGGCACACCAACTTTTGGTTACGCGACTACCACTAGTGAAACTACAACTAAAAATATTACCGGTGCAAAAACAATACTCAGTACTATTCCAAAAGAATTTCCCGCCACAACTACACCGCAAATTATTTCTGTTTCAACTACAACTGTAAAATTGGCTTTTGCTTTTAATCGTGTTGTTAGTAAAGCTACAGGGATGGTAGAAACTCTAAATATTAAATGCCCAACCAATACAGCCAATGCCTATATATTACCCAAGGGTCAAGCATTTACTACAAAAACCAGTTTGCCTGTATTGGTAAATGATCAGGTTTGTACTGCAAATATTGTTTCACAGATTGGATCAGTATCTCAGACAGGGGACACTCAGGAATTTACAATTAAAGGTACAAATTCAATCTTGGCAGAAAATATCGTAAGTGTTTCCAATGTCTCAGTTGCCACTTCAACCAGTCTCAGTTTGTACAATCTCGATCTTAATTTTAGTAGAAAACTAAATGTTACTGACAACAAGATTATTGATACGTTAAAAGTTGAATGTCCAAGTGGTACGATTGCCACTAGCACAAAGTTAATTATTAGTAGTGTTTGGTCTATTAAAAATTTGATTCGTCCAAGTGCGGACGCAGTTTGTAGTGCATATGTTGTTTCTTCTCTTGGAGGGTCAACAAGTAATAGCGAGACAGTTCAATTTAATGTTAAGGGTCGCAGCACCATGGTAGCTGATTTAACCCCAATTAATTTTAATGTTTCCAGCTCATCACTAATGTCTGGTCAGACAGTAACAGTCTCCTTGGTGGATATTCCAGAACAAGCTACAAAAATTGTGGCACAGGCCTCAGGGAATAGTGTCACATTCAAGGAGAATGTAAATGCTAGTTTTACTGATAGCGTAACAGGTTTTACTAGTGTTGCAAGCTACAAAATCACACCATGGAAAGTAACCAGTGATAGTACTTTTAATATTATCTTGACTGCCTATGATTCAGAAAATACAGTGCTTTCCACACTGACAAAAAATATCTCAGTGATGAAAATGCCAAGTTTGACTCTCGTCATTCCAGCATCTGTGGTAACTCGTGGTTCTGTGCAAGTTGACGCTAGTGGTATTCCTCTCGAGACTAGTACAAGAACATTAACTATTTCTTGTCCTTCTGGTGTGACCACTTCTCCAAATGTTTGTTTGACTCAAAACAATCCAGTCTTGCCTATGAGTTTCACAGTTGTTAATAGTTCTGCCACTGAAGTACTTATGCCGATTAATTTGGTGGTCAAAGACGTTGCGGGTAACCAATTGGATAGTATTAATAAAGGAGTGCTGATTGGTGCGTCTGACGTAAAGCCAATAGATTTTACAGTGCCTAGTACTTTACCATCCGGACAGACTGCTAAAATATCTCTAACGTCATATCCGGTTCAGGCAGTGAAAATTAATATCGATATTAATTATGGATCACTGTTCTTTAAGGAGACAGGCGTACCGGGAACACATTCATATACTAGTGTTAGTGCTTTTCCAACTTTGTCATATTCTTTTACTCCAATAAACACTCTTGCAGATTCCACTGTTGAAGTAACAGTGACGGCCATTGATGTTAATGGGCAGTATATTTCAACATTGAAGAAAACTGTTAATGTTACCAAAATGAATAGTTTGATTGTTACGACCCCTGATAGTATTTCCTCAGGTGCTACTGCTCAGATAAGTTTTAGTAACAAACCAACAGAGACAGCCTCAACCGTGATAACTTTAGTTTGCCCAGCCGGTTTGAGCTCCACATATTTATATGGTAGCGCTAAGGTTTGTCCAGGCACAACAGCCAAGACCACCACGATCACTAATAATTTGGCCTTAACTCCAATTAGTATTCCTCTTGTAAATACTACTGGCACAGACATGACTTTTGGCCTATCGGTCTTACTCAAGGACAGTTCCGGTCAGCAAATTGCTGATAATTATATTAGTAAAAACATTGTAGTAAAACCAGGTGTGGTAAATGATATTTCGCTCACCATACCAGACCAGGTACAAAACATGGCGCCTTTTAGTATTACTCTTCTTTCAGTCCCTACCCAAGCTAATAAAATTAGATTGTCAGTGGTCAATAAATCTTCTAACCTACAATTGTTAGCCACAGCTTCGACTGCGTCTGATTTAATTAGTAATACTACTAAGGACTTTGCTACTCCATTTACTGCTCTTAAGCCATTAAAACTAACAGCTGTTTATAAGAATGGAATTGAAAATTCAGCTGGAGAAATTCAGTTTGAAGACACGGATGTTAATTTTATCTTCGAAGCTTTGGATGTAAATGGTAATTCGTTAATTAAAAAAGAGAGATCAATACATGTTGGGGCAAGCTCAATGATTAAGGCCGATGTGCCAGTTGAAAATGAGTCCGGAGTATCCTTCCCAGCAAAATTATCAAGTTTTCCAGCTGAGGTGGGACAGGTCAAGATTACTGCCACTTGCAACGGTATCTCATTGTTGGGTTCTGTAAAATGTGGTACTCCAATTGCTTTTGCAAAAACAGGTTTTAGTACAATTAGTAATTACACTTTTATTCCGAATATATTGACTGGATATGGTGAGGGAACACTGACAATAACTTATGGAGCGTACAATAACGTTTTGTTGAGCCAGAAGACTTATACTGTCAAAATTACCCCAGCCAAACCAATATTGATTACTGCACCAGAAAGTGTGTTGTCTGGTACAACTGGTAGTATTTCTCTTGATAGTTATCCAACTGGAGCAGCTACAATTAAAGTAACGGCTATATGTCCTCCAAATGTAGTTTTGGCCAATAAGCCGACTTGTGGCACTACTGGTGCAGTGACCTATTATAACAAGGCTTCCGTCTCTCCTAATATTTCAATCCTAAGACCTTTGAGTTTTGTTGCTACTAATAAAACTACCACCAGTCAAAAAATAACATATACTTTTACAGCATATCCAGTCAATAGTACAGCGGCCATGGAAACAAAAACTGTTGAAGTGATGATAACTAAATAGTTTTAACATATTTGTTGATGGGGGCGTTTTGTGCTTTAATTAAGTCGCTAATTTAAGTATGAAAAAAATACTATTATATGGAGTAGTCAATGAGGATATCAAAAAAACGGCCGAGACAGCTGGCTTGATTTTGGTTACGGAAAAACCTGAAATGGTGGCTAGTGTGGGCGGTGATGGAACACTAATGAGAGCCGAAGATGAGTTTCCTGGAGTACCAAAATTTATTTTACGCCAGAGTCCGACTTGTAAGAAATGTCATGATTTTTCTGTGGAAGAATTTTTTAAAAAGATAGTTGATAAACAATACATTGTTGAAGAGGAGGTAAAGATTGAGGCCTGGATAGGGGATGATAGGTTGGTCGGCCTAAATGAAGTTATAATTCACAATTCTGATCCAAGACAGGCTATTCGCTACGAGGTGATAGTTAACGGTAAGAACCTTGGTAAAGAGATAATTGGGGATGGGGTGATTATTTCTACGCCTTTTGGTTCTACTGGTTATTATCGTTCAATTACCGATGGAATATTCGAAGTTGGTATTGGTGTGGCTTTTAATAACAGTACGGAACAGGTAGACCATATGGTTTTACGTGAAGATTCAGAGATAGAAATAAGAATCATGAGAGGACCAGCGGTGGCCTATGCAGACAATAATGAGAAGGAGGTTTTATTGAAAGCTGGAGATAAGATTATGATTAAAAAATCTAGAGAGGTGGCGAGAATAATTAAATTTAAATAATAATTATGTCAAAATTATTTCAAAAGCGGGTAGAGGACTTTGTTTGCGAGCATTGTGGCCAAGCGGTGACGGGTAGTGGGTATACCAATCATTGTCCAAATTGTCTCTGGAGCAAGCACGTAGACGTAAATCCAGGGGATAGAGAGGATGAATGTCAGGGGATGATGAAACCGTACTGGATCGAGGCGGTGGGGGACAAATACTACGTCTGGCAGAAGTGTGAGAAATGCGATCACGAAAGAAGAAATTTTCTAGGTACTGGGGACAACTTTGCCGTAGCGGCCGAAATAATGAAGCAGGAAGCTGATAAATTTGCCAAGTCTGGGCGGGGTTTGGGGACTAAACAAAAATCAAAAAAGTAGTAAAATATAAGTGTTAGTTAATTAAAAATAAATATTTTAAATATGAACGAAGTTAAAAAGAGAGCGGTTTGTGGAAATTGTAACAAGCCTTGCGATATGTGTGAGTGTGAAGGCGGTTGCGAAAGTGAAGATGAAGAAAATGAATTTGATGGTATGACCATCAAGAATCCAGATGGTACTGATGCTGAAGAAGAAGTAACTGCTGATGATGAGGAGAGTTTTGGCGAAGAAGAGGGGAATTAAGCCCTGTTGTAGATTTTGGCATTAAAATTGTTTTTAAGCTGGACAGACTCTAATATTAAGTTGGGGTCTGTTTTGCTAATTAGATAATCAATACAATACCTGAGCGCAATTTTAAAAACGATGTCAAAACTCACAACCGGGTAAGTATAAGTATGGAGTATTAGTATAAGGAAGAAAAACCACTTGAGTGAGGTCCGGCCTCAAGTGGTTTTGCTATACGAACATTGTCTATAGTGTCACAAGATAGTATAATAAGGTTCGATATGACAAAAGAAAACATAAAATCCAGAGCGGTTTCTTTGAGAAAAGAAGGTTATTCTTATAGTTATATTAGTAGTCTGACGGGTGTTTCTAAGAGTACCTTGAGTGATTGGTTACACGATTTGGAATATAAGCCAAATAAATACACCAAAGAAACAATTGGCAAGGCGAGAACTGCTGGAGTTTTGGCTCAAAGACTAAAGAAACAAAAGTCTATTAGTAAGGCCAAAGAATTGGCCATAAATGATATCAAGAAACTATCAAAAAGAGATTTGTTTATGCTAGGTATTGGTTTGTATATTGGAGAAGGATCAAAAACAGCTAATAGTGTTAGGCTATCAAACTCTGATCCAAGAATAATTAAAACCGCGATAGCGTGGTTTGTCAAGGTGTGTGATTTGCAAAAAACCAATTTTTCTATTAGAATGCATCTGTATCCTGATAGTAGTGAGAAGGAAAGTTTTGAATATTGGTCAAAGATAACAGGTCTACCAAAGTCAGCTTTCCTGCCAACCTGTATTGATGTCAGGGGAGGTAAGAAGAGAATAAATGACGGTAAATTACCATACGGGACAGTCCATTTAAGTGTGAAGGGTAAGGGTGTTGGTTTCTTCCGACGAATAATGGCCTGGATTGATTTGGTACATGAAAAAGCGGGTATAGTTTAGTGGTAGAACGGCAGATTTCCAATCTGTCTGTGGGGGTTCGATTCCTCCTACCCGCACAAGAAAATCGCCTTAGGGCGATTTTTGTGTGGGTAGAGCAAGACATGGGAATGTCTTGAGTGAGGAATCGAAAGACGGAGCGGGACCCAGACTACCAAGTCTGGGAGTGAGGCGGTGTCCAGACCGAGCCGAGTGGCGACGAGGTGAGAGTCGCGGGAGATAAGTGTACTCACGGTCCTCCTACCCGCCCAAGAAAGGTTCTTAAAAGGCGCTTTTTGTACATTGTTTGTTAAAAAACCTCAAAAGGTGTAAAATTTGGTTATAATAGATTAATTAAAAAATATGCATCCAGAAAAAGCATTCTTAGACAATACGCCAAAAGTAGAAGAAATACCGCAAAAACCCATAGAGACTCCAAAACCAACAGAGGCTAAGGAAAATGATATAGAGAAGAAAAACAACAAAGTTGATGCTATTTTTGATGAGCTATTAAATAGGGTAAAAGATTCTCCTGAAGCCCAGAGAGTTGCACTTAATGTGTTAATTTCTCAGATGAGAGAGATCGGACAGCAGATGAAAGAAGTAAGAGATTTGAAACATCTTCAGGAGATGAAGGTTCTAATGATGAAAAATTGGAAGGAACTTAAAGAATTGGCGGGAGGAGATCCAAATATCCTAACAGCTATAAAGGAGTGGGGTAAAAGCTTTGTTGAGAGAAAAATCATGCAGTATGAGCTTTTGGAGGGTGTTAAAGATGAGTTGATAGAGATGTCGCAAGCTATGGATGAAGAATACGCTAGTGTTAGAGTTGAGTTGGGCAAAATAGAAGGCCTGATCTCAAGTGCCGGTGGAAGGTTTGATTCTGACAGTTATTTACGCAGACTAGATATAGACGAAATAGTAAATGGATCTGGTGATATTTCCTGGGGTTCAGGCTTAGCTGAATTTATCGCTTCATTGAATAATATTGAAACAGGACATGCAGAAGATATAGATCTTAGTAAAGCCACTTTCTTTAGAACAAATATCACTGAAATGTTGGGAGGAATGGTTACAGCCGCATACACAGGGCATAGAGGACCATCTCCTGTTGAAAAATACCCTGAATTATTAAAGATGATTGAAGGTGTAACAGAAAAGGTGAATTCTATTTCTGATAAGATAAATAATGTTAGTAAAATATATAAAGTTGTTAAAAAAATTAGAGATACGCATTATTTGGACTTGTATAATGAACAACCAGACGAGGTGTTTGAATAACAGATTTTACAAAATAAAATCACTGCCCGTTGGGCAGTGATTTTATTTTAGATTTATTTGACAGCGTCTTTCAAAGCCTTTGCTGCGCGGAACTTTGGAACGTTCATAGCGGCAACCTGCAAGGTTTCGCCAGTACGTGGGTTACGAGCGGTGCGAGCTGCACGGCGCTTGACTGAGAAGATACCAACACCAGCGATAGAAACTTCATCACCCTTCTTTAGAGTAGCTACGATAGAATCGAAAACTGCATCTACAACTTGTTCTGCTTGAACTTTAGTAGTTCCGAGAACACCATTAACTACTTCTACGATTGATTGTTTATTCATAATTTTATTTGGAATTAAATAATTTTAGTAAAAAATGAATCCTTTTTCTTTTCTATCGACCGTTATAATTAATCCGGCGAGAAGATTCAATCTCGCAGAGGTTAAAAAACCTATACTAATTATATACCGCACATTAAATAACGCAATAGGCAAGCCATTATTTAGCAATGTTAAAAATTGCCTCTGTAAAACGGCTTAAATAAAGGCTGGCATAGGACACACTTTTTCAGTGTGGTGTAGTAAAAGACAGACAAAAATACCGCTCAGTTGAGCGGTATTTTTGTTTAGGTTTGCATATCCACTACCGGGCATACTCTACAGCACGGGTCTCTCTGATCACATTCACCTTGATTTCGCCAGGGTAATTGAGTTCATTTTCCACACGAACCGCAATATCACGAGCGAGGTTGCGAGCTTCCAAATCGTTGATCTTATCAGGAGTAACGAAGATGCGTACTTCTCGTCCAGCTTGGAGAGCATAAGCTTTTTCTACTCCAGCGAAACCTGTTGCGATATTTTCCAAGTCTTGCAAACGTTTCAAATAGTTTTCTACTGAATCGCGACGAGCACCTGGGCGGGAAGCGGAGATAGAGTCAGCAGTCTGCACGATATATGATTCTGGAGTTTCATAAGGATATTCCTCGTGATGAGCTTGCATAGCCTTGATGATGTCTTCACTAACACCAAACTTCTGCAAGATTCTCTTACCAATTTCCACGTGGGTACCAGCGACTTCGTGGTCGACTGCCTTGCCAATATCATGAAGGAGTCCAGCGGTCTTGGCGACCAAGACGTTAGCGCCGATTTCCTGAGCAATCATACCGGCAATATGGGAAACCTCAATTGAGTGCTGAAGAACGTTCTGACCATAGCTAGTACGGAAGTACAAACGACCGAGAATAGCGACAATCTTTGGATCAAGGTTGAAACAGCCACATTCATAAGCAGCCTGTTCACCCTTTTCCTTGATAGTTTTATTGATTTCCATCTGAGCCTTCTCCACAATCTTTTCAATTTTGACTGGCTGAATACGGCCGTCCATCATAAGTTCATCGAGAGCGAGACGGGCCACCTGACGGCGAACTGGGTCAAAGGATGAAATCATAATGTTACCAGGTGTATCATCCACGATGACTTCCACACCGGTCGCACGTTCAAAAGCTTTGATATTTTTACCTTCCTTACCAATGATTTTACCCTTGAGGTCATCATTTGGAATATTGACTAGGGTAGAGAGGACATCAGAAGCGACGGAGTTACCGAGGCGGTGAATAGAGGCAGTCAAAATCTCCTGAGCTTTGTGCTCAAGTTTTTCTTCACCGAACTCTTCTAGTTTGCGCATGCGAACAATAATATCTGCTTCAAACTGCTTGGTAGCAGTGGCGATAATTTGCTCTTTGGCCTCTTCGGGGGACAAACCAGCCACTTTGGCCAATTCAGCCTTCTTCTGCTCGTCCATACTGTCGACACGCGCTTTGATTTCTTTGATTTCCTCGACTTTACGCTTGAGGTTCTCTACTTCTTTATCAATATCTAGCTGACGTTGGTCCAAAAAGCCTTCTTTTTTAATAAGACGGTCTTCAGTCTGTTGAAACTTATCTTCTTTTTCTTTGGCTTCAATACGAGCCACTTTCACTAACTCCTCAGCTTTGGCTTCGGCTTCGCCTGTAATACGTTTAGCATCTTCCTTGGCTTCCAAGATTAACCCCTTGATTTCAACTTCAATGGAGCCTTTTTTGCCAAGAGCGATGAGCAAACGCAAAAGATAGCCGATTCCAATACCGGCTAATCCAGCAACGCCTGCCAGCAATAACACTATTTTTGTTGACATAATTTACGATAGTATGTCGTTTTCGGTTATTTTGGGCAGTTGTATGATTTTAAAAATTGAAATGGGGGAAAAGACGAGACAGAAATATGTCTAGATTGGGCAGAAGAGGGTAGTAATAGATTGGAAATGATTCAAATTCATAGAAAACTATCGAAAAATAAGGGAAAAACGAGAATACTTAATTTAATCCAGTAACATACATATATTATAGTATTTAGGCAAATTTGTCTATTAAGATAGAAAAAAGTGAATATGGCGGTGGTGACTGTATTTTTTTAAAAAATAATTCAAATACACATGAGAGTGGTTATTCTAACCTGATTACTAACACTTGTCTTGTGATTGTGTTATAATTTTTACTAGATTTTGTGTTAACAAAATTTACTAATGTGTTGGTTTTATATAATTTAATAAAAATGAATATTTCTAAAAAAATGTTTAAGCTCGCCATCCCAGTTTTTGTAACTGTTATGGCTATTTTGGTTTTATCAGTCGGAGTAATTACGGTTAATGCGCAGGTTGGAGACGTGGCTAATCTCGTAGCCAAGGCTTTGATGACCACAGAACAATTGGTGGTGGAAAATTTGATTGATAAAGGGGCGATTACTGGAGACAAAATAGAAGTTGCTAGAGACATGTATGCTCTTAAAGTTAACTTGAAGGTGGGTGGAGAAAAAAACATCACTATTTCTTACAAGTCCACAACCACTATTTCATGGAACGCTGAAAATGCTAAGAGTTGTTGGTATAGTGTAAATGGCGGAAAGTCATATTCAGAAAATCCTGTTGCCCTACACAAGACAATTACTTCAGCTGTTTTGTCTACAACAACTGTTTATGCAGTAAAATGTTATAACGAAAAGGCTGTTGCTAAAATTGATATTTCGACTGTAACAGTTGGTTCACAAAACGCACCAACTGTTTCTTTGCAAGCTGTTACTGCTAATGTCGGTTATTCACAGATTGGAAATCTATCTTGGACTACTACTGGAGCCAAGAGTTGTAAATTGGACAGTGTTGCTACTGCTCTAAATAACACAGCTTACAAAACAAAGGCATTGACTGCAGACACAGAATTTACCCTAACTTGTTTGAATGAACAGGGTCAGTCAGCTTCTGCTAAAGCAACTATTACAGTCAATCAGCCAGGAGGTGTTCTATATAATAGTTTTTCGGCTACACCAGCTACAGTGAATCAGGGGGATAAAACAAAACTGACCTGGACTACAACAAATGCCGCATCTTGTGTTTTGAAAGATCTGACTGCTAGTACCGAAAAAGTAGTTCCAACAAATTCAACAGTTGATACTAGTGTTTTGTATAGAGAAAACTCCTACCAATTGGTTTGTAAAAATGCTGCGAATGTTTCAAATAGTAGCGAGATTGTAAAAGTTGCCGTTACTGGAGTAAATAACATTACTAGTTTTGATGCTGCTCCGTTGACTATGAATTATAATCAGTCAGCTAAGTTGAATTGGGTAACGAGTAACATTACCACCGGTTGTACTTTGGATAGAAAAGTTGATGGTGTAGTAACCAGAACTAATACCGTGGGCGTTAATTCAATTACCGCTGGTTACTCTACTGGAAATTTGCTCAAAACTACCACTTTCGTTTTGACTTGTAAGAATAAAGCAGGGGAATCAAGTTCAGCAGAAAAGACCGTTACCGTGACTCAGCCGGCTGGTGCAGTAGTAAATATTACTGCCAATGATGTTGATGAAACCACAAATGTTGGTTATGGAGAAACCGCAACAATCGCTTGGAACTCTATCAATGCTACATCTTGTAATGTAAAGGGAGGAGCGATAAATAAGACAAGTTTATCAGGAGAATTTGCTATGAATTCAGGTGCTTTGTTTGCAACTACTTACTTTGAAATTTCTTGTAAAAATGCCGCCGGAGTAGTAGTAACTGACAAAGTAACTGTAATGGTGACCCCATTGAGTCTACCAACTGTTATTTTTAAAGTAGCTACAAGTTCAAAAGTAAATTATTTTGAAAATCAGATTACTACTGACTATAACACCAGTGTAAACTTGCAGTGGGTGGCTCGTGGAACAGTAGAATCTTGTAAATTGAATGGCGTTGGAATATCACTGTTAGGTGGAAAGGATTTATTGAATCTAAAAGCCAATTCAACTCAAACTCTCGTTTGTTACAACAAGGATGGAGGACAAACTACGAAGAATATTAATATAGTAGTTTTGCCTCAGACACAATCATCTATTGTGATGAAAGTTAATGGCTTGTCTGCTGAGACTGCTACAGTAGATTACCAAAAGACAGCTACTTTATCTTGGACTACCACTGGTGCCAAGAGTTGTAAGATTAATGGAGTAGCTACCACTATTAACACTAATGCATATATTACAAAGGCCTTGGCCACTAACACCGAATTTACTTTGACCTGTTTGAACGAACAAGGCTTGGAGAGTACGGCTAAAGTTACAGTGAATGTAACTCAGCCTGGAGCAGTTGTTTATAACACTTTCTCAGCAACCCCTTCTACTGTGAATCAGGGAATCAAATCTAAATTATCTTGGAATACAACCAATGCTGTAACTTGTGTATTAAAGGATATAACTGCAGGTACTGAAAAAGCTGTCATTGCTAGCTCAACTACTGATACCCTCGCTCTATACAAAGACAATTCTTATCAATTGGTCTGTAAAAATAAGGCGGGAGTGGCAACAAATAGTGAGATTGTAAAAGTTACTGTTACTGAAGTAAAAGACATTGTAAGTTTTGAAGCAACTCCAGCAATCATCGGTTATAATCAGTCAGCTAAGTTGAATTGGGTAACAAGTAATATCACCTCCAGTTGTAATATATCTAGGGTGGTTGGCGATGTTTGGGGAGCTCCAGTTGTTGTTCCACTGAACTCCGCCACTACAGGTTATTCTACAGGTAATCTAACAGAGACCACCACCTTCAGTTTGGCTTGTAAAAGCAAGGTAGGAGAATTAAACGGAGAACTAAGGACAATTACAGTTAACCCACCAACTATTGGTCTGCCAACTATCAGCTTCTCAGTAGCTACAAGCACAGAAAGATCATCTAGCGCTCCGGCTACAGTAGCAGTTAACAGAGGCTCATCTGCTACATTAAGTTGGTCAGTGAGAGGTGTGGTAAATAACTGTTACTTGAATGGAGCTGCTACAACTTTGGCAAATAACGCGAAAGTGATAACGAATATTACCACGGGATCAACTCAAACATTGCGATGTACTAACACCGCTGGCGGTGAGGCTTCGAAGGCAATCACTATTACAGTTAATCCATAGTTAACCAGAAAAGAAAAAAACCAGCGATTTGGCTCCGCCAAATCGCTGGTTTTTCTTTGTCTTATTTACTCAACACTTTATCAATCAATCCATACTTCTTGGCCTCATCAGCAGACATATAATAATCGCGATCAGCATCTTTTTCGATGCGTGCTAAAGTCTGTCCAGTATTATCAGAGAGGATTTTGTTAAGTTTGGCCCGAATCTTCAAGATCTGCTTGGCAGTGATTTCAATATCGCTAGCCTGGCCTTGAGCTCCGCCCAAAGGCTGGTGAATCATGATTTCAGAATTAGGTAGAGAGTAGCGTTTGCCTTTTTTACCAGCAGAAAGGAGGAGTGCTCCGGCAGAAGCAGCGAGACCAATACAAACAGTGGACACATCATTCTTGATAAAGTTCATGGTGTCTAGGATGGCCAAAGCGGCGGAGACGGATCCGCCAGGGGAGTTGATGTAGAGACTAATATCCTTCTTTGGATCTTCAGACTGGAGGAAGAGCAATTGAGCAATGATTAAGTTCGCAGTATCATCATCAATCGGCCCGCCAAGGAAAATAATATTTTCCTTGAGTAGACGTGAATAAATATCATAGGCACGTTCGCCAAATTGGGACTTCTCTAAAACGGTTGGAATTAGGTTCATAGTATTTTGGGTTAAAGTTAATAACAGACTAATAATATACGGATTTTGGATTAAATCAAATGGTAACAGTTAAGGGTTGTTGTTTGTGTAAAAAGCACCCAAGGTGTAAAATGATTAGAATATTTAATCTATTGAAAATAGAACATAATATTTATTATAAAAATATATCAAAATGAAAAAGTTCTTAAAACATGTTTCTAGGGGACAGAAAGTTTTAGCTATCGTTTTTGTGGCTCTCGCCATTATCGTATCAGTTGGCAATCTTGTTTTTGTTAATGCTGGATCAAGTAATTCCGATATGGCGGCTATTGTTGCGGCCACCCAAAGCCCCCTCTCCATCGCTGATATTTATGAAGTCACACCATCAAGCAATACTT
>JBAWVR010000018.1:0-15109 GCA_037147155.1 bacterium
GTATATACATTGTGTATACTTAGTATATGACTACTTTAAATATACGAATTGAAGAAAATATTAAGGCCAAAGCCAATAAAACCTTGTCGGCTCTTGGTTTGGACATGTCTACAGCGGTGAAAATGTTTTTAAATCAGGTTATTACTGAGGATGGTTTGCCATTTATTCCAACCAAAAATCTTTCAGTGATTAAAGCTAAATGGGACAAAGAGGCGTCTATGGCTTTAAAGAATAAAAAGAGCTATAAAACTGCTGAAGAACTTTTTGCTGGTATAAAATAAACCGCCATGTATCTTATCAAGACTACGAAATCATTTGATAAGTCATTTAAAAAGATTAAAAAGTCTGGTGTAAAATCTGTCGTGTTGAAAGATTTGTCTTTTGCTATCAATACCCTAGTGGTCGGTGAAAAACTCCCGGAATCATACTGTGATCACAAGCTTAATGGTGAGCTCTCTGATTACAGAGAATGTCATATTAAAGGAGATTTATTGCTGGTTTATAAAATTGAAAAAGAAGAGCTTATTTTGGTTTTGGTTGAGCTGGGGTCGCACTCAGAAATATTTGGTTAAAACCCTTCCCAAAAGGGGAAAAGGGTGTTATTCTCATACGGCATGGCGAAAGAAGAAACAATATTGCGATTTGAGAAATTAACCTTTGGTTATCATGAAAACTTCCCTCTAATGAGTGAAGTTGATTTTGCTATACGCCGAGGGACTAAGACTACTATCATGGGTCAGAACGGTGCTGGCAAAAGTACTATTTTCAAACTGATTACTGGTGAACAAGAGCCTTTGGATGGTTTGGTGAATATTGTTAATGATGTGACTATCGCGATTGCTCGTCAGGTGATTCCACGTTCCGAACTTGATATGACTGTCCGTGATTTTTTCCAAAATTGTTTTACCAAGAAAGTTTATGATATTGATCCGAGAATTGATGAAGTTTTGGAAGTAGTGAACTTGAAGGGACATGAGAAAATCCACGATCGTATTGTCCGTTCCTTTTCTGGTGGTCAGCAAGCTCGACTTCTTCTCGCTTCAGCCTTGATCCAAGACCCAGATATTTTGCTCCTCGACGAGCCGACCAACAACTTGGACAAAGAAGGAATCGAACACTTAACCAAGTATTTGCAGGAATACAAAAAGACTGTGATCGTCATTTCTCACGATGCTGATTTTTTGAATAGTTTTACCGATGGAGTGTTGTATCTAGATTTGTATACAAAAAAAGTAGAGCAATATGTTGGTAACTATTTTGATGTGCGCGAACAAATCATCTTGCGTCAGGAAAAGGAAAACCGTGCTAACGCCCTTCGTGCCAAGGAAATCCAGGCCAACAAAGAGAAGGCCAACTTCTTTGCCAACAAAGGAGGTCAGATGCGTCTCGTGGCCAAGCGCATGCGTGAAAAAGCTGAAGAATTGGAGGAAGAGATGGTAGATCCAAGAAAAGAAGATAAAACTATTCGTCCTTTTACTATTCCAGCGCAAGCTGACATGATTGGTCCGATTATTCATATCACTGAATTCAAGACTATTCGCAATCACGTGGCTTCACAACGTAAATGCAGTATTACTTTGAAGAAAAATCAGCACTTGTTGTTGCGTGGACCAAATGGTATTGGCAAGACTACTTTGCTTGAAGCGATTGCTAAACAAGAAGCAGTGGGCTCAAAGATTACTCCGGGCATTACTATTGGTTATTATCGCCAAGATTTTTCTACACTCAATTTTGATCACACTGTTTTGGAATCTTTGCGCGAAGTTGATAAGAAATTAAATGATGAAATGATTCGTTCTATCGCGGCTGGATTTTTGATCGGTGGGGAAGCGATGCGAACCAAAGTGGGCAGTTTGTCTGAAGGTCAAAAAGGTTTGGTAGCATTTTGTCGGTTGGTAATACAGAAACCAGGACTTTTGATTCTCGACGAGCCGACCAACCATATTAACTTTCGTCATATTCCAATTATTGCCGAAGCTTTGAATAAATATGAAGGAGCGATGATTATGGTCTCTCACGTGCCAGACTTTGTGGCCAAAATTCGTATTGATGAGACACTAGATTTGGATAAATAACCACTATTTACAAAGGGTTCCCCTTCGTTAAAAACGAAGGGGAACCCTTTGTAGAATGGCAAGAGAAGGCTGGAATAGGCCGTGAAAATACCGTGATAAAATCACGGTATTTTCACGGCCGATATTTCATGTTGAAATGACTAGACAGACTGGCCGCGCGTGTTATCGTAAATGCAGAAGTATTTCTAGTGTTCGTTGTCAATTGAGTCAAAAATCAAAGTCTCAAACAGAGACAAAACGAAGGAGAACGACAATGAGTGATGAAAACAAAACCAAAAAATTTCCGCCACCGAAGCGTGAGTGGGTGCTCGTAATTGGTGATACCCACAAATGCAACCGCTTGGTGATCGAACACATCATCAGGAAGGGGTTGGAATTTGGTGTGGGGTCAATCATTCACACCGGTGACATTGAAAAGATGCATGTGGACGGTGAGCTGTTTGGCAATCTTCCCGTCTATTGTGCCCTGGTCGAAGATCAGGCGAGCGATCCGTTTTTCGTTGACGGTACTCCACCTGGCTGGATCTATACACGGTCTGGTCCGACGAGAATCGTTACTCTGAAAGATTTAATCGTTGCCTATATCGGTCATCAAAAGCCCATGGAGTTCCTCCGCCAAAGCGAGGAGGAATTGTGCAAGGGACTCGGCGATCTCAAAATGCTCAAGGATAAACTGCGCTACGTTTTCGGCGGACACTTGCATTTGCAAGTGTGTTTCAGCGCTGGACTCATAACTCTGGTGAATCCTGGGGCTGCCGAGAATTCTTTGGGATGGGGTTACGAATTTGCTTTCGTTAACACCGAGACGGGTGAGATCATTTATGATCGAATCCTTCACACCAAAGACAGTCGTGAACCTTTCAGTGTCGCAGTGATTTCGGACTCGCTGGATATCACAAGTATTGATCCAGGCTTCTGGTCGCGTTTTGCTGATGAACTCAGAGAACGCGATGTGAAGGAGGTGATCCATTGCGGAAATCTCTACTTGAAAGATATCGGCCGCCCAGAGCTCGCTGATCGGATTGTTCATTACTCGATTCGCAAGGATCAACTGTATGAACATGGAAAAATGAATGACACTGGCAAGATTCCTCCCAATTGGAAGGTGATTCCGGATAGTTGGTTGGATAACGGCGCAATTGTTGTCATTGGAGGCTATCATTTCTATGTCGAGCACGATTTGGGGTTGGTATATACAACCCTGAGCGGACTGGGCATGGACAAGAAAGCTATGGAAATCGGTCGTCGATTCCCCGAGACACAATTTGTCCTGTGTGGGCTGACTCGCACCTTCTTTATGCTCGAGGGGGAGCAGGTCACAACCATCAATCCCGGGGATCTCAATAATAGTCACTGCTACGTTGTGATCCATCTACCGAATAGAAGGATTACTTTCAAGCGAGTGCCTTACCCGGAACTGCCACCTCTGCCGCCGCTTGATTGAGACTCAAAAACATTTAACCTCCGAAGGGAGTAAAGCTTAGAAGGGGACCACCACCCTTCTTTTTTTGTGCCCGCCGATTTGCTGGTCTCAAATCACGCAAATCGGCGGGCTTTGTCTAGAGTGCTCTATCTTAGAGTTTTTGTTACAATTAATACATGAAAAAAATAATCACCAAGAAAGCGGTAGTAAAAATCGATTACAGAAAAGAGTCATTGAAACGCCATTTAAAGTTCCAAGGAAAAATCGAAATCAAAGGTAAATTTCCATCAATCAAAACTCGTGAAGATTTGAGTGTGGCCTATACTCCTGGTGTGGCAGCGGTCTCAACCTACCTCGCCAATCATAGAGATGAAGCTCGTGATTATTCTATCAAAGGTAATACCATTGCCGTGGTGTCCGACGGATCCGCCGTTCTTGGTCTTGGTAATATCGGCCCTTATGGTGCACTGCCTGTTATGGAAGGCAAGGCTTTATTGTTCAAAGAGTTCGGCGGAGTAGATGCTTATCCAATAGTTCTCTCTACTCAAAATGTCGAAGAAATAATTAACACCGTAAAAGCTATTGCCCCAACCTTTGGTGGAATCAATCTCGAAGATATTTCCGCTCCACGTTGTTTTGAAGTAGAAGAAAGATTGATTAAAGAATTGGATATCCCAGTTTTTCATGATGATCAGCATGGTACAGCGATTGTGGTTTTGGCAGCACTTATCAACTCTCTAAAGCTCGTCAAGAAAACCAAAGAAAAAATCAAAGTGGTAGTCTGTGGAGCGGGAGCAGCTGGTATTTCTATCACTAGACTTATGAATAGTTACGGTATTAAAAATATTGTTTTAGTTGATTCAGTCGGCATTGTATCCCGTGATCGTAAAGATCTAAATCCGGTCAAAATTAAAATGCTAGATTCTACTAACCCTGAAAATATTTCAGGAGACTTGGCACATGCTATTTCTGGCGCTGATGTTTTGGTGGGTGTGAGTGCTCCAAATATTTTTAAACCCGAGCATATCAAGTCTATGGCGGAAAAATCTATTGTCTTTGCTATGTCCAATCCGATTCCGGAAATTATGCCAGATTTGGCCAAAGAGGCTGGAGCATATATTGTGGGCACTGGTCGTAGTGATTTTCCAAATCAGATAAATAATGTTTTGGCTTTTCCGGGACTATTTCGTGGGGTCTTGGACAACAAAATTCGCGTGATTACCACTGAGATTAAATTAGCAGTAGCCGAAGTCTTGGCTCAAGCGGTGTCTAGAAAAGAATTAAATGTTAACAAAGTTATTCCAAGTGTGTTTGATAAAAAAGTGGTGAAGTTGATTGCTAAAAGATTAACCAAGTTTAAACAAAAATAATTTATGCAAAAATACTGGAACAAAAACATTGGTTGGTTGTGGATAGTCATCTTGGCTGGTATTCCAGTTTTGTTATGGTTCCTGGGCACTCGCTATCCTAGTGATTCAGCTTTTGTCTCGGCTATGGCATATATCGGACAAGTGACTGCTTTGGTGGGTACAGCTTTGTTCGCTCTCAGCATCATCATGAGCGGACGCTTCCGTTGGTTAGAGAAAATCTTTGCTGGTTTGAATGAAGTCTATGTGAACCATCACAAAATCGGCCAAGTAGCTCTGGTCTTACTTTTGGCCCATCCAATATTTTTGATTGGTAAATATTCTGGTGGTACTTGGGCTGGTGCTGCACAGTTTCTTTTGCCCGGACAAGACATGGCCAAGACTCTTGGTTTCTATGGTCTAGCCCTGATGCTTTTGGCTTTGATTTTGACTTTATACTTGTCACTGGCCATGAAATATAATGTATGGAAATTCACTCACAAATTCTTGGGTATAGCTTTTGTTATTGCTTCACTTCATATTTGGTTTATTCCGAGTGATACTTCTCGCAACTTGCCACTACGTTACTATATGTTGACATTGTCTGTCATAGCGATTGTTGTTTTCGTATATCATTCTCTACTGCATAAATATTTAGTACCGCAAACAAAATATGTGGTAAAAAATCTTAGAAGATTAAATGACACTTTGGTAGAAATTGAAATGTCGGCTGTGAATAAAAAACTAAATTACCAAGCTGGTCAATTTTCTTTCTTTAGTTTCCAAGACGACCAGGTCGGCACCGAATCACATCCTTTTACTATTTCATCAAGTCCAAAAGAAGAGAACCTGTTTATTACTGTAAAAAATTTAGGTGATTATACCGCCAATATTTCTAAGGTTAAATTTGGCGCGGAAGTATTAATACAAGGGCCATTTGGCGCTTTTAGTTACAAGAAAATTCCAAACAAAAAGCAAGTCTGGATTGCTGGGGGCATTGGTGTTACTCCATTTTTGAGTATGTTAAAAGACTTTGATCCAAGTGATGACTATCAGATTGATTTTTATTACTGTGTTAGAAACAAGGAAGAATTATTTGATGTTGAAAAGATAAAAGATGTCGCCGTCAAAGTAAATAATAAAATTAAAGTTACATTTTATTTATCAGTAGAGAGTGGACGATTTGATATAAACAAGCTCGATCAATTATCTGGTGTGACTAAGGACAAGGATTATTTGATTTGTGCACCGAAACCTATGATTGAGTCTTTGCGTCAGTGTTTAATGCAAAAGGGAATTGAACTTAATAATATACACTCTGAGGAGTTTGGACTTTAATAATAAATATATGAAAAAAATCACAACCATTACAATAATAGTTTTTGCACTTATTCTCTTAGTTGTCACTTTGCTTGGTTATCTCTACCCACCACAGACCGCAGCGACTTTGAAAAAAGCTGTATCTACCAATCCAGCGAAAGTGGTGTCCAAAGCTGGAGTGATTCTAAATACCGCCGAAGTAGCAAAACATAATAGTCAAAGCGATTGTTATTTAATCGTCAGTAGTAAGGTTTATGATGTAACAACTTATATCGGCCAGCACCCTGGAGGGAAAAATAGTATTATAAAAACCTGTGGTCAGGAAGTGAGTGGAATCTTTACTTCGATTCATACTAACCGAGCTTGGGATTTGTTAGGCACATATTATATTGGAGATTTGGTTAAGTAAGAAATTGGCCGAACGCGTGAGCGTTCGGCCAATTGATTTTGTTCTCAGTCCAATTTGATCCCGAGTTCGGGTTGGACGAGTACGTTTTGAGGAAGAAGTTTGGGAACTTTCTTTTTCTTCTTCCGGCGTTTTTTCTTGTTGATAGGGGCACGGAACTTCGGTAATCTCGGTTGCTTGAAGTGGTACTTGGCTCGCTCTTTGGCTAGACGTTTGTTCACAACTACTGACCGTCTGTTTAATTCACAGATGATGTCGTGATAGAGCAAATCATCATTGACCAAGTCGCGAGGTGGAAAACCGCGAGCAACCAAAGCCTCTTCTTCCTTCCGTAAAACTCCACGTATGACCGTAGTAAAGTCTAGCGGTCGAGTGTGGAATTTTCGTTTGTAGGATTTCAAAATAGAGGCGGCATTGTCAGCCATCCGGCAGATAAAGCTTTTAGCAATTTCAACCAGACGCTTCTGATCGATTTCGTTATCATACTTTGTCCGAGCCGTGGCCTTGCGGATACCAGTCTCAATCGACATGTGTTTCTTTTCAGGATACATAACTGAAAACACGCGACGAATTTCGGCGGCATGTTTGCAGATATGGATTTCCTCATGAACGAATGGAGCAGGCGGTCTCTTGTGCCATTGGGTATTCATCTTCTTCCTCCTTTCTCAAAGTGAAAAATTTGTAGGTACGTTACTTTCTATACTCTAACCCTGTTTTGGTCACTAGTCAAATCATGTAAAATACAAACTAACTGTTGGGGAGAAAATTAAAAACCACCCAGGGACCAGATGGTCCGCCGGGTGGCAAGTGATTTCGCTCAAACGTCGACGAACTCGTCGACTGACCCATACACGTAACCGCAGCTTGGGCAGTGATCTGCCATGGGGCAGGGGTCACAATAGTTGCAAGCCGGGCAGGGTGGTATAGGCCGAAGTGGAATGATGGCGGGTGGCTTCGGAATAGCTGCTTTGACTGGTAGTTCGATTGGCCTTGTCTTTGACGGTTCAATCAGTTTGGTTTTTGCAATGATCGGAAGATCAGGTTGCGTACCAGCTGAAGCCTTGCCTAGGACTTTCCGAATCTTTTGACCAGTAGTCAGTTTAGACTGCTTGACCGATTTGGTCTGTCCAGCCTTTTTGGAAGCCGGCTTCTCGGTAGTGTACCAAGAAATCAAACCAAGTTTTTTCAAAAGCCAGAAGGCACTGCCGAGTTTGTGGCTGTGCCCATGATCCCGCCAGGCATTGTACAGGTCGGTTCTTGTCGAACAGCCCTGCCGCCAGATGGCCATCATTTCCTCTTCAATAAGTACTGGGTCTTTTATTGTACAGAACCCAGCATTGTCCTTGCTGCGAAGCCATTTACATAGCTTCGTTGTCCGGTCTTTGTCACTGAGTTCCATACGAACCTCCTGTGGTTTGGGTTGATGTGAGTAAGAACGTTTTTGCTATTATCTCACTATTTGAGATTTTGTCAAGTCAAAGCAGGCCCGAAAAAAGCCGACCGTGTAGGTCAGCTTTTTCCGGGCCATTTGGCACCCTGTATTTATGATAGCAATTCTTCAGCTACTGCCTTCACGTCTGCACCGTCAGCTTTGCCTTTCAATTCTTTCATGAGAGCTCCAACAAATACTCCAATCTTGGATTTGTCGGTCACACCCAACTCAGCTTTCTTCGCTTCGGCAATTTTCTTGATTTCTTCGCGACTCATGGTCTGTGGCAGGTAAGCTTCCAAGATTTTCATTTCTGCAGTTTCGTTTTCAGCCAATTCTGGACGACCACCTTTGGTGTACTGGTCAATCGCATCTTTGCGCTGTTTGACCAAACGCTTGATGATGGCGATAATATCTTCCTCGGTGATTTCTTCCTCCTTCTTGGTACCCTTCAAAACATATTCAGTAGTCACTGCCGCTGATAGACCACGGAGAGTCAAAAGCTTGACCTGATCCTTGGCAATCATGGCTTGCTTGATTTCGTCTTTGATTTGTTGTTTTAACATAGTTTATGGGTTAATTGGCTAATATCTAGCTTTCATAATATTAGCATAATTGTTATAATATCGGTATGTCACAAACAACTTTAATTGTAATTTTAATTATTCTCGTTTTGGGTAATGGCGCTTTGATTTGGTTTCTATTGGGACGCCGAAAGGAAGAAAAACCAGTGGACAATACTGGCTTTAATCTCATTTTGCAGCAGTTAAACGATCTATCTCGCACCATGGATGTCAAAATGGGTCAGTCCACCAAAGAGATGAACGAATCAGTCCGTCATCAATTTTCTGAGTCTGCCAAACTCATTCAAGACGTCACTCGTGGACTCACCAAGCTTGATGAGACCAATCGCCAAGTGGTATCCTTTGCTGATCAACTCCAATCTCTCCAAGATATTTTGAAAAATCCAAAGCAACGTGGTGTGCTCGGCGAATATTATTTGGAAACTTTACTAAAAAATGTTTTGCCACCAGGTAGTTATCAAATGCAGTATCCACTCGGTCGCAATGATGACGGAGCCGATCTTATTCCCGATGCTGTCGTTTTTGTTAAAGACAAAATTATTCCAGTAGACTCCAAGTTTTCACTCGAAAATTACAATCGTATTATTGAAGAAAAGAATCCAGCCGAACGAGAAAAGTTGGAAAAACTTTTTGTGAACGATCTCAAGATGCGTATCAAAGAAACTTCTAAATATATTCAGCCAAGCATGGGCACTATGGATTTTGCTTTTATGTTTATTCCACACGAAGCTATCTATTATGATTTGTTGGTCAATACCATTGGTGCTCTCAAAGAAGAAACCGAAAGTTTGATTCAGGTGGCCGCTTCCAAATACAAGGTGATAATTGTCTCACCAACCTCATTTTTGGCCTATTTGCAGACCGTTTTGCAGGGCTTGAAGGCAATGAAGATTGAAGAGACCGCTCAGGAGATTACCAAGCGTGTGGGGGAGCTCGGCAAGCATTTGTCGGCCTATGATCAGTTTATGCAAGCTCTGGGCAAATCCCTAGGTACCACCGTCAATCACTACAACAAGGCTAATAAGGAGCTCCAGAAGGTGGACAAGGACGTAATTCGTATCACAGGCGAAGCGATTGGTATTGAAGGAACCATGCTTGAAGCGCCGGATAAAGATGAAGAGTAAAAATAATTATGTCTACGGTATTAATATTTTTAATGATTGTGGGAGTTGTGTTTTTTGCTGTTGGCGTGGCAATGTTTTATTGGCCAGAGCAATCACAAAAAATAATTAAAAGTATTTATGCCGGTCGCCAATCACTTTACCTATTAGGTTTTTTTGAAGCCTTTGGCGGTTTGGCAGTTTTTGTTAACGCTATGCTATGGGATAAAATCTGGCTTGGACCAGCCGTAAAATTATTTGGCTGGTATTTGGCTATCGAAGGTTTGTGTTATTTTTTTTTACCAATGAAGTGGTTGGAGATGATACCGTCAATTACAGAAAACCGTAAGGTGTCTGTCGCTATTTCACTATTTTATATTTTTATAAGTCTCATTCTCATCTACGCTTTACTCTTGGTTAGAAAGATGTAAAGTAAGAATATGCTGTTAACCGCTGAAACAATTGAACGCGAATTAAAATCCGTCGCCGACTATACTCGAGCGGAGATTTTGCAAGGCTTTTTTAAAACTGGACCTGGCGAATATGCGGAGGGTGATGTTTTTCTCGGTATCTATGTTCCAACCCAGAGACGATTAGTCAAAACCTACCGCGCTATACCACTGACTGAAATTCAAAAAATGCTTAACTCGCCAATCCATGAAATGCGTTTTTGTGGCTTGCAGATTTTGGCTTTGAATTACAGAAAAGGGGATGACAAGACTAAGCTCTCGATTTTCAAAATGGCGGTCAAAAATATTCGTCGCATGAATAACTGGGATTTGGTTGATATTACCGCACCAAATATTATTGGTTTTCATCTCTATACTCGTGACCGTAGTCTGTTGTACAAATGGGCCAAGTCCAAAAACCTCTGGGAGAAACGTGGGGCAATGGTTTCCACTCTGTATTTTATTCGCAAAGGGGATTATGTTGATACTTTGAAACTGGCGGATATTCTTATGAGTGATAAACACGATTTGATACACAAAGTGGTCGGCTGGATGTTGCGCGAAGTCGGCAAGAAATCATTTATGACCACCAAGAAATATTTAGATAAAAATTTCCGAAAAATGTCGAGAACGACTTTGCGATATGCTATAGAAAAGTTTCCTGAGGTCTTGCGACAGAATTATTTGAAGGGTGGAAATATTATTTGACCGAATACAGGCCTTGTGGCAGTATTGGTACCAGAAGGAACTCGGGTGAGTTTCGGATGTTGTTTTAAAATTTTCTGAAAGGACAGCGAAGATGGAAGGCACAATCACTTTGTCAACAAAGGTTTTTGGTGGACAGACATTACAACAGTGGATTGAGACACTCAAGGCGTCAGACTTGGTGCTTATTGCCACCGGCCAAATGAAGAACATGTCTGAAGAGGTTGTGCATTTTGCACAGGACCTCTTGTTCGCCCTATCAAGGGAGCAAGTTTTTGGAGATCCTGAAGATTTACTTCGTTTGATCCATGTTGGTTATGACGAACAAAATCGCGCTATGGGTTTTGAAAGACTTGTAGGCTATCCGTCACTGACCGACCATGAGAGAGTACAGTATCTCTCTCTGGCTCCGAGCCCCGAGCTTTATTGCAAACATGCAGTGATTCTTCTCGCCAAACCAAACATTTGCGGGGAGAGTGTTCTTGAATTGGTCGCGGGCGATGGGCCGATTTGTATCAAGCAAAGAGCCGCAGAGGTTTTTGCGAACCAAGAAAGCACAACTCCCAGGAAGTTCATTCAATTTGTGCCAAAGATCCATGATGATACAATGACGGCGTACTTTTTAAGCAAGATGCTTGAAGCTTTTCCGTCCGAAGGTAAAAAAGAGTTGATAAAGTTTATCCTTTTTAATGCTTACAGACAAAACAGCTTGGCCAAGAGGATCATAGCCGTAGATGTGTTTGTTGGTGGGCCCACGACCAACATCAAAGACGTTGCCAGTCTTTGCTCGAGGAAACATGTTGTCTCGTCCGAGCCAGAATTGTATAACAAGATCAAAGGTATCTCCGAGTTGGAGTATTATTTGGGTTTGGCAACTATTGCCGGAGAAATCCAGACCTAGAGTCAGCCGACTTCAAGATTGGGCGAGAGGAAACTCCCGCCCTTTTCTATTTGCGTAAATACAACAAAAATTCCTTATTGCCAGTTCCACCAAGAATTGGGGATTCGGTTTCATCAACGATTTTTAAGCCGAGGTTTTGAGCGGTGTGTTTTACTTTTTCTAGGGCTTCAATTTGCAAAGATTCACTTTTGACTAAACCTTGCTTGTTGAGATTGTCAGCCCCAACTTCAAATTGTGGTTTGACTAGGGCAATTATTTTTCCATCTGGTTTTAATAGCTCTTTAGCCTTTGGTAATATTTTATCAAGGGAAATAAATGAGGTATCAATGACGGCCAAATCGGGTGCTTCGGGCAAGGCGTCAACTTTACGAATGTCAGTTTGTTCCATTACTACTACGTTGGGGTTTGCACGTAGTTCTGGTGCGAGCTGATCAGTACCGACATCCACAGCAAAAACTTTCTTGGCTTGGTGTTTGAGTAGACAATCAGTAAAGCCGCCCGTTGATGAACCGATATCGACTGCTACTGCGTCTTTGACATCGACTTTAAATATAGCGAGAGCCTTCTCTAGCTTCTGGCCACCACGACCAACAAAGCGATTTTCTTCAAGTATTTTTATATCATCAGTTGGTGAGATATCTTGGCTGGGCTTGACCAATATCTTGCCATTCACGGAAACTTTTCCTGACTTAATTAGATCCGCCGCTTCGCTGCGACTACGGGTTAGTTTGAGTTCGGTGAGAATAATATCGGCTCGATTTTTCATTCCAGATATAATAGCAAAAAGAAAATAAAAGAAAAGTGGCCCCAATTCGCGGAGCGAATTGGGGCTTTGTAAAAAAAATGGTAAAATATTACCAATGTCTTTAAATAATCAAAATCGAAGTAGCTGGTCTCTTGGCAGAATCATATTTTGGATTATTGTCTTTGCCTTGGTTGGCGGATATTTCGTCTATCCACAATACTACAGACCCTTTTTTGAACGACTCAATCCAAACAAGTGTCTCTTGCCATTACAATACAATATCGGGGAAGTGGATAAAGGTTTTGGACTCAGTCGAGCTGATTTTGATAAGTCGGTTACGCAAGCTATAAATTATTGGCAAAGTTTTTCTACTAGTACCAAAATGTTTGTTAAGGCCAGTACTACCAGTGCCATGCCAATTAATTTGATATATGATAATCGTCAGGCTGCTACCAAACAACTGGATGCTGCCAGTCAAAGAATTAGCGAAGGACGAGCAACTCTTGATGAAATCAAACAAGCCTATATCGACAAAAAAGCCGAATATGATAAAGCCAAGGCAACTTACGAAGCGCATGTAGCCGAATATAATTCAGGTTCCAATGCCTATATTTCAGAAGTGAGCTCTTGGAATAAAAAGGGTGGGGCACCAAAATCAGATTATGATCGCTTGAATGAGTTGAGAATCCGTTTGGAAAATAATACTAATATCCTGGAGACTGAAGCGAATAATTTAAATGCCTTAGGTCAAGAAGTAAATCGCTTGGCGCTTTTGGCCAATCAGTCGATAACCGAAATAAACAAGAATGTTACTAATTACAATTCGTCAGATTTGATTGGAAAGGAATTTGAACAGGGCCTATACAAAGTATCAGGTCTCAGTCGATCAATTGATATTTACCAGTTCAGTACGCCCAACAAGCTTTATAAAGTTTTGGTTCACGAACTCGGTCATGCGCTCGGACTTGGGCACAATCCAGACAAGCTTTCGGTCATGTATTACGTGAATCAGGACACTAAACAGGTGATAACTAAGGCTGATATCACCCAAGCACTGTCCAACTGTCGGGAGGCTGATATGTTTGATAAATTTATCGATTTTGTGCTATTTAAACCAATAATATGGCTTAAAACAAGGATTTCTTCAATTTAAACTGGACTTTTTTGTTCAATTGTGATATCATTGTTACAGGATAAAAGAATAGCCGAAAGACGACGGAGGGTAACCTCTGGCGTTTTTAAAGGTCTGTTAATAGCCCGAATGCTAAAAATCTTTGGATTTTCAAGAGAACTTTAGCTGTTCGTTTGTCCGAGTCGAACCTTTACAAAAATTAACGATATTCGCCCAAAGAGGCGCACCAAAAGATTATGATAATTTTTCTTGTTGGTATCTTGGAAATGGTCATTGTGACCGTTTGGACGAAAGTAGTTACTAGAACTCAGGTTCTAGCCAGTGGATTGGTCACTGTGGTAAATATTTTGATTTGGTACTATGTCCTAGAGACTGTGCTAAACAATATTGACCGCTTTTCCGTGATCTTGGAGTATGCCTTTGGTTGTGCCATTGGCGCTATGATCGGAACTTATTATTTCTCACGAGATGAAAAAGCTACCGAAGCCAAGCGTCGTCGCCAAAACAAAGCTTCTCAAGCCGCTGATAACTCACTTCGCACAGAAGAAACCTATGTTTCTTAATTTGACGGAAGAAGATTCTATATAGGAGCCCCAAAATTTTTGATTCAAAAATTTTGGGGCTCCTTTCGTTTTAAATAATTAAAAAAGCGAATAGCAGAAGGGGAAACCTTCGCTACTCGCCTCGAGGATAATTGCTACCGAGATGTTTTACAGATTTCATCTATTCTGGTATTGAATCTGCGGTAAGCATATCCGTATTCTGGCACTAAATTTCTCCGACAGACTGCCTCCAACACAGTCATGCATCTTCTGGCCTGTTCGTCTGCAGTTTCATCCGCTATCCTCTCCCATCTCAGATGGTAGAGTGCTTCGGCCCGACTGCCTTTGGGTGCATGTTCCCATAAGAGTTTTGCTGCATCGATGGTTCGGCAGGTTTCCAATTGAACTGGCACTTCGGCATCCGCAAACTCTATCCATTTCTTGTGAAATATTTTTTCGGCCTGGCTGCCTTGGGGGGCCGAGAAACGCAATTGCTTGATTTCTTTGATGGTTACACAAGCTTCGGCTTTGGCGGGTGCCTCAATGTCGGCCAGTTCGACCCATCGTTCATGGTAAATCTTCTGATCTAAACAATTATCGCATTTCTGCGATACGGTCCTGTAGAGCTTCTCAGCTTCGGCCGCTGTTTTGCAGGTGGCCGCAGCATCTTTGATGTCCTGGATCATGTTCAGTTCTCGGATTCTCTCGTAGTAGGCCTGTCTTTCTAGACTGCGGGGTGGAGCTGCATTGAGCTTTTCTTCCGCTTCGCTGACGGTCTGGCATTTTGCCGCAGCCTCCTCGTATTCTCTCAGTGTTAGCTTGTCCATGGTGTACCTCCAGATGTTTTGATTTGGGACAGATAATCTATCTAAAAAATATAACAAATTAGTTATTAAGTCAAACTGTGATCAATAGATTCCCTGTCTTTCATTTTATTTGGAAAGTGCTAGAA
>JBAWVR010000019.1:0-14806 GCA_037147155.1 bacterium
TTATAGGACCGGCTCTAGCATCTCTACTATTTTATCTTTCTGACGCCAATCGTCATCTTATCTCTAGTTATCTCACTTTTGATGTTCATAACATGTTTTTGGTTTTGGCAGCCATTATGCTATTTGGTATTTTCTTCTCATTAAGAATTAAAGATTCGAAATAATTGCCCAAAAATAAAATCACCCGATGGGTGATTTTATTTTTTGGCAATTATTTCTGTCCCTGTTTAAATTGTTTCTGAACATTCTTCCAGTGTGACTTCATATCAGCCACCACTTTCTGTAGTTCTTCTGGATCAATATTCTTAGCTCCAGCATATTTCTTAGCGACAGCATCGATTGCTGCATGATATCCTCCTTCGGTCACTTCTTTCATTTTTTCAATCTTCTCCATTACTTCACCTTTAGCCTTTAGAGTCCAACCCTTAATCTGCTTCTTAACCTTAGCACCTTCTTTGGTACCATAGAGAAAGTAAGCTCCAGCCGCAGCAGCTGCCACAGCCGCCAAACCTAGAACTACTTTACCGCTATTTGAATTTTTCTTTGCCATGTTTTTACCCGTATAAAAGGGTTAATTAATTAATAACTACTCCGCCTTTTTACCAGACTTCTTCTTGGTGTTAAAATTTGGTAAAAAGAAAGAGATGATTTTGTTCCAGATCTTATCTGGTGCAGTAGAATTTTTAAGATTTTTACCTATTGCTTCTATACTATCAGCCATACCTTCAGTGCCTTTACGAAAAGCAATCGAGATTCGCTCAACATTACGCAAAATTCTAACTACGTAAAATATTACCCACAACAAACCGATAGCCACCACAATCACAGCTGTGGTAGTAATAAAAAAGAAAATATCGGCGTGAATTAAAGTGTCCATAATTACTTTATATTATCGCTTATTTTAGGCATAAAGACAACCGGCACAAACAGTGCATCGTCTTTTTCAGTCATACCAGATGGATTATCTTTGATAAGTTCAATATATCCTTGTGTGCGTGTAGCAACAGAAAAATTCATAATGGCTTCAAAGTTTACAAAATCGTCGGTCATCCAATCACTGCCAGATTTAACTACACCATACGACAAAGTCTTACCATCGACAGTTTTAAGTTTAACAGGAAAACTTCCTTCAAAAAACCATAAACCACGGGCTTGTCCAGTAATCTTGACTGGACTGGTTATTTCTTCTTTTGGCCTAGGTGCAGTCAAAGTAATGATATTGGCTTTTATCAACATATTACCCGCCTCCTCTGTAAAAGTTTTACCAGCTCGATCAGTACACTGTTTAGGATAACTCTCTGTTACGGCAAACCCTGATTTTACACAATCTTCAAAATCTACCGCCATACCACGATCAAGCCTCAACCAGTCAAAAGCCATAATAGTAAATATACCTCCAACAATAAGGAGAATTATCACCACGATAATAATGACGATCTTTTTATCCATAAATCAAACTACTTCTTAGCCGGCAGTGTACAACCGGTCTTTGCTGCCAATTCCTCAAGTGTGTTCCATCCTGCATAGCCGACAACACTAGTTGTGGTTCCAGTTTTTGCATCAAGCCCAAGAAAGGTTGGAAAACCTTCAATGTTTTTATTCAAACACTCCTTTTCTTGATTACCACATTCGTTGTATTTTATAAGCTTCCAAGCATTACCCATTTCAGCCTTAAACTCCTGACAATGGGCACACCAAGATGCTCCATATTCTTGCCAACCCTTATCAGCCACACATTGAGTAAACTGAGCGAAATCAATACCCAAAGATCCCAAGGGATTTGCTCCGGCTGGTTTCAAAAAATATGCGCCACCTCCCAGAATGATCGCTGCCAAAATTATAAAACCTGCAGCAATTTTAATTTGTTCTTTCATAGTATTAAATTATTCTTTACAACAATCAACTAATCTACCGACGATATCTTCCGTGCTCCAAGCCTTACCATCTGCTGGACCATCTTCCACACCACAAACATGTATTTCATGAGCCTTGATAATGTCAAAACGAATAGCCCAAAACATGGAATACATTTTATAACCACCGTCAAACATTTCTTTAGCTTCATCTTTCTTGCCATCAGTTTGAAGCTTTGTACCTACCTCCATCATACGCATAGCCGCTGACAAGAGATGTTTGGATAAACACCAACTTTCTCCTTCAGTCTTTGGCAAAAGTCGCTTCATGAGTATTTTTCTTTGTTCGCGAACTTCATTTAGTAAATCTAGGTATTCTGGTTTACGAGTTTTTTCAGCAGTAAAATACAGGTGTTCTTCAGCTCCAATTAAATTCATAATGCCAATAGACACGTCTTCCTCAGTGGTAATGTCCAACTCGCCTTTTTTCTTTAATTCTTCTAATTTTTTAAGGATTTCCTCCATTGTTTGATTCATTTTCATAAGGCTATTATACCATACCAAAAACCGTCAAAGCAAAGGCGGCTAAAACAACAAAACCAAGGTCAGACCTTGGATCGGGAAAAAGGTCTGACCTTGGTTTTTTGCCCTTTAAAACACCTACAGTGCCAAAATAAGCAGACCCAAGAGAATCATCGCCAAGGCCAACCAAATATGTGCCGACTTGGTTTGACTACGACGCATTTTGTCCACAGCATCATATACCTTTGGTCGAGCGGCCAAATACAAAATCACAAACAGCGGCGAGACAAAAATTAGATTATACACCAACAAATATAACCAACCCCAGACATGATAACTAGCATCATGAAGAATACCGAGGACAAACAAATACGGACCACCGGTACATGGGAACTCAAACATTCCTACAAGTACCCCGAGCAAAAGTGCAGCCGGGATTGTTCCTCTCTTAATTATCGGTGCTAAATATTTATGAGCAAAATTTGGAATTTTTAGTTGGATCGGAAAATTGGGAATCAAAACATCCAAGACTTCCAAAACTCCGACCAAAATAATAATCAAAGCTCCAGCTCGTGATAAACCGTGAGGAATATTGAAGAAACTCAAGACCTGAAGCAAGCCAACGCCAATCAAGAAATACACCGCAAAAATACCAAAGATATATGTGAAGCCAGCTTTTAACACAAACTTTCTGTCGTGACCCAAACTAAACAAAAAAGCAATTGTCAGAAACAACACAGAAAAAGCACATGGATTCACACTGTCCACCAGTGCCGCCACACCGATCATGATTGGTGTCATCCAATTACCAACCGCCCAAGCGCCAGTATTAAAATGAAAATTACCAAAGAAGTATAATCCGGCCAAACATAGCAAAAATATTATTGCCAATATTGATCCCCAATTCTTTTTTAAAAATTCCATATTATCTTTTTACAATATTAACTCCTAAAATAATCCAAAAAGCTCCGACAGCAAATCCAGTCAGTACATCAATCGGATAATGTACTCCAAGATACAGGCGAGAGAAACCGACGGTCAAAATAATTAGTCCACCAATTATCCATGCAATAATTCTAGACCAGCCAGCGAGAGAATATTTCTGTGAGATAAACCAAGCAGCTAGACCGATTACCGCCATGGCCGTCACCGAATGTCCACTAAAAAATGAGTACCCATTTTCAGCTACCAAGTGCCAGCCAATAAACGGGCGTTCGCGCATGACGATATGTTTGACCACCCACATTGATCCAGCCGAACCACAAATTGTGACAAGCCAAGTAATTAATGTTTCCCATTTCTTTTTCAAAATTAACCACACAAACACTCCAGCGAGGACAGCCATCACACTACCGAATTCAAACAAATTGGACACAAACACCATGACAGAAGTCATAGATTCGGAACGCCAAGCAAAAATTGTTTTGAGTGTTACACCATCAAGGACTGACAGTCTCGTAATTTTGGTCATGAAAAATCCTAAAACGAAAATCAAAACCCAAAAAGCCACGACATCGTAAACCGTTCTCCAACTAAATTTAAAATTTTTCAATTCTTGCCCAATTGGCTGGCGTGATAGCGACGCCATGAGTAAGGTCACGGCCGTACCAAACACCAAAATAAAGACAAAGTATAAATAAATCATAAGGTAGATTATAACACAAAATGTGCTAGGATATAGACATGAGTGATTTTAAGCATTTATTAAAAGACCATGATATTGACCTATCCCCAGAGAAACTAGCTGAGCTAGATACCCTGGTGGCGGAGCTTTTATTATGGAATGAAAAGACCAACCTAACTGCTATCCGTGAAGCCAAAGATGTCTGGATTAAGCATATTTTGGACTCTTTGACCATTTTGCCAGTTTTACCCGAAGGCCCTTTCGCCATGATTGATATTGGATCAGGTGCTGGCTTCCCTGGACTACCTTTAAAGATTGCTCGACCGGACGCTGATATTATTTTCTTGGAAGCCGTTCGCAAGAAGACAGACTTTATTGACCATGTTATCGAAAAGCTGGGTTTGACCGAAGCCCAGACCGCCAATCGTCGTGCTGAGGATTTGGGACGAGACCGAGACTATCGTGAGCAATTTGATGTGGCTACCGCTCGGGCCGTCGCTTATCTACCAACTCTTGTGGAGTATGCTTTGCCGTTTTTGAAAGAAGGCGGAATATTTATTGCACAAAAAGGTTTTAATGATGACTTTGCCGAGGAACTTGCGGCCGCTGATTTAGCTCTCAAAACTTTGGGTGGTAAAGTGCGCGAAGTTCGTGAAATTGAATTACCTGGAGTGGACCGCCGTGCTCTCGTTATTATTGAAAAGTTTCTACCAACTCCTGCCGAATATCCCCGCCCCGACGGCATTCCAAAACAAAAACCTCTTTAATCCACTCTGCCATTCCAAGCCTGACCCCTGCCTACCGGCAGGCAGAAGGAATCCAGTCTTCTACTGTTTTACATCTCTCTAAACCAAGGTCGGTCCTTGGTTTAGAGTTGTTTTATAAGGGTTAACCAAGGACCGACCTTGGTTTTTGATTTGTAATGCTGTTTTTTAAATCCTATACAAAAACAAATTTCTAGAAAGTTTGCCGTCGTGTTCCACTTTTACGATTTTCTCTGATGTCTTACCTACAAAAGGATAATCACAGGTGACTATCATCGTACCCTTGGCGCATTGTTTTTCCATAATTGGCATCAACCTAGCGATGACCTTTGGATAAAGATAACAATATATATGGGTAGCTTTGGCTAAATCAGTTTTAAAAATATTTTGATAAACAATTTTAATATTAGTCTTTCTAGTAGCCCAACGAGCAAAGAAAAACGGTATAAGCCCCTTCTCGATTCCCACTGCTTTAATCTGAGGGAACAATCTCTTGGCTTCCAACAAAACCTTGGCATTACCACAACCTAGGTCATACAACACAGAGTTATTATTAAGATCCAGTAGCTTTATTGCCTCGGCCACGGCAATATCTTTGGTTGGCACAAAAGGCACATCCGTCATTAATAAATCATAGACTTTTAGACCAAAAATAAATAAATATACCAGGAATAATAAAACCAAAATAATATTAAGGGATACAAAAATAAAAAATATCATTTGATTATTGTAACATGATTTTATATATACAGAAAAACTCCCTTACGGGAGTTTTTCTAATTCAGAACATTCTGAAGACGATATTATTCAGTCTTCTTGAAAGCTGCAACGATCATCCATAGAGCGGATAGACCGACCAAATCATAAACAACTGTAGCAACTGTGCCGGCGCCAAAGATAGCGGCGACAAGGTTGAAGTTGAAGAAACCGATTAGACCCCAGTTCAAAGCACCAACGACGGTGAGAACCCAGGTGACCCAATACAATGTTTTCATAGATTTTTATATTTTAAAAGTAGTTACGACCTTTCTTATATATTATACACCCAGCAAAAAGAAAGTGGAACACATCTTGAAGATTGACATCCGAATTTTTGGGGTTCATAATTAACCAAAAGTTCCCCACCCCAAAAACCCAATATGGAGGTCTCACATGTTCAAGAAAGTATTTCCGACCGGACGGGTTTTTCTACCCGTCATCCACGTCGTCGATGTCCCGCAGACATTGCAGAATATCGAGCTTGCCAAAGTTGGCGGTGCTGATGGAGTCTTCCTGATCAACCACAATGTCGATCACTTGGACCTCCTGAAGGGCATTTTCCCGGCGGCCCGTCGTTCGTTTCCAGACTTCTGGCTGGGCGTCAATTGTCTCGGTTTGAGTACTGCTGAAACCCTCATGGCTCTACCATCTGGAACCAATGGTCTCTGGACGGACAATTCCACCATCAATGATCATGTGCCATTTGGCACTGCTTGTGCTGGGTATATTAATACTCTGCGCAAAGAAAAACACCCGGATATTTTGTACTTTGGTGGCGTGGCTTTCAAAGGTCAACCACCGGCCAGGGATCCGGCTGCAGCTGCCAAAAAAGCCGTGCCGTTCATGGACGTGGTCACCACCTCTGGTGAAGCTACCGGTATTGCCCCAAGTATTGAGAAAATCATCGCCATGAAAAACGCGATCGGCTCTCATCCCTTGGCCAATGCCAGCGGCATTAATCTCGCCAATGTCGAACCGTATCTCCCGTATGTGGATTGCTTCCTGATTGCTACCGGCATCAGCCGATCCTTCACCGAACTGTCCCTGCCTCACGTCGATGCTATGCATCAAATGATTCATCGGGAGTGAAAGGCTCCCCAAACCGTTACGGCGCAAACTTTTCCGAAAAGTTTGCGCCGGTTTTTTACCATTATTTTTCAAGCTTTTTAAGCACTTATCCACACCATATTATTTACATAATAGCCAAAATATGCTATTATATGCCAATGCAATATATGCATTCACAGCTTAATAAAATTTGTCCGCGCCAAGGAACCAATGGTGTTTTCGCCGTTGCCTCCTCTGCCGTATGGCCACTTATATTTAGCCGTGAAGGTTTTAGCATATAATTTCTACTGAAAATAGATTTGTAATTCTAGAAGAGTCTCGGCTAAACGGAAAGCCGGGATTTTTTGTTTAGCAAACCGATTCGTCGGTGTATTAGTTCTTTCATCAATTAAGCACAGGAGTATCAAAATGAAAAATGTAGCGTCTCATCGGAACATCGCCCTGTACAAGTGGTTCGTGCTTTTTGCCGAACCCTTGTTCTGGGGTCCTATCGTGATCCAATCAATCATGGTACTCGGGAAAATGGAGCTGTCGCAAATCTATTTTATGGAAGCGATTGTCACCATTCTCATCATTCTGCTCAACATCCCAACCGGAGCTCTGGCTGATATCATTGGTCGTAAAAAAACCTTGATCATCGGACAAGCCTTCCTTCTGGGAAGTTTCATCGGATTCGCAACCATGAACTCGCCGTGGCAAGCCTGGTTCGCCAACATTTTGTGGGCGATCGGTTATGCTTTCCAAACGGGTTCAGATCATGCTCTCATCTACCAAACTCTGAAGAGTCAGGGACAGGAGAAATCCTTTACCGAACTCGAGGGTAAGGCGTGTGGGCGTCGGTTGTTGCTCATTGCCGTTTGTTGTCTCGCTGTTGGACCGCTTGCCAAGATCGACTTGCGCCTGCCTCTCTATCTCTGCCTGCCCTTTGTGTTCATTCCATTTGTCATTTCTTTCTTTTTCAAAGAAGAAAGAGTGGTGAGTGGTTACAGCACAAAGAAGCAGTTGGAAGTTCTGAAGCAGGGCGTCATGTTTGTTTTTCGCAAGCCTGAAGTCTTGTGGGTGATCGGATTTGTCACGCTGATTGGCGGGGCATCAAAAATCTGGTTCTTTACCTACAATCCGTACTTTGAGGGTGTCGGTGTTGACCTCAAGTATTATGGAGTGGTGTTTTTCTTCCTCAATCTGGTCGCGTGGTTTTTCAGCCATTACGCCAGCCGGGTGGAAGAACACCTCTCCGAACGTCGTTGTGTGATTGGTATGATTTTGTGCATTGGTCTGCCGATTCTTCTCATGGGGATTTTCCCCTTCTGGTTTATGGTGTCACTCGTCCTAGTCCAGAATATCGTGCGCGGCTTCATGAGGCCTTTTACAAGTAACTTCATGAACCGTCATATCGATTCGGAAGATATTCGGGCCACTGCCTTGTCGACCAAATCCACATTCTCGGACATGTTCACCGCTCTGGCTCTCAGCTGGTTCGGTGTCATGAACACAAACCTTGGTTTGTTTCCGTCTATGACCGTTCTCGGCATCATTGTTCTCGCTCTCGGATTCATTAGTTACCTGCAGTATCGGCGTTTGTTCAAGAAATAAGCCCGTAACAGTAGGTACCTATGAATCTCAATTTGTTGGTCAAATCGTCTCACTGTTTCCCGGCAGTGAAACGAAACCGGCGCAAACTTTTCGGAAAAAGTTTGCGCCGTTTTTTATTTTATAATATCCGACTCCTTCAACTCCCCCTCCAATTGTTTTAAAAATGTCTTTAGAAAAACTGTTCTCTTCTTGGCCATGGTCTTGGCTAGTTTCGTATGCATTCTTTTTTCTACCAACAACAATCTTCGATAAAACAAACCAACTCCTGAACGAAAATCCTTTTCATGTTTTTCGATTAAAGGTTTGTTGTGATTATAAAAAGGCACGTTCATATGACCACCAGAAGAAAATGTCCTAATGATTGAAATGGCTCCCGTTGATTCCAACATATCAGCATCTTGCAAGACCTTGGCCTCCAACAAGTCTGGAACAATTGCTTTGGTAAAAGAACATTGTCGAATACAAGTCTTCACTAATTCAATTTTCTCTTTTGGGTACTCAGCTACATTATTCAAAATATTCCCCGCAAACTCGGCGCTTTCTTCTGTTTCATTACGACTCTGTGGTGAATCCTTGCGATAGACAATAATGTCATGAAATAAAGCAGCTGGAATAATCACTTCTAAATCAGCTTTGACACTTTTACCAATTTTTGTCGCCAAATTCAAAACTCTAGTCACATGATTGAAGTCGTGCGACGGATCTGTTTTAATCTGTTTTTCTTCAGCCAAACTTTTCAACTATTTGATTATCGCTAATTTCATATTATTTAATTAGATTCAACTCCCCTCCTATCAAAATCGGTTTCATTCCCAATATCTCTTCTTTGTAAGAAATCTCCGGAATCGGATTATACATAAAAATATTTTTCTTTAGAAAGAAAGCCACGCCCATCTCCATCAAAGTATTACCACCCACATAGCCAGCAATACCATTTTTATCATAATTCAAAACCAAAATTACATCCGACCAAACTATCTTGTCATAATGAGCGGTAATCGCCTCGGCCTTTCTATCCCAGACCCAGCTGTGATCAGTGGTCGTCGCTTTACGTAAATTATAATAATCTTTGATAGCCATCATTTTGCCGTCGTCTCCCATGATTTCAAATGGTGGAATCTTGACCTCATGCCCCATAGACACCAAGTCATTCATCACCCTGGTCATCTCATCATGAAAAGCAATACTGCCACAAATTGTTATCTTCATACTGACAATACTAACAAATTATTATTTTAAAACAAACAAAAAAACGCCTAAGCGATTTAATTTGGCTGCCGGACTTGGACCACGAGTACGTTTATCGAAACTTACAGTTTCAGTACCCGTGTTTGGATTTTTTCTTCGTTTAAGAAAACTCGATAAAATCTCAAACAGGCTTCGATTCCAAGACGCGAGTGATATTATCACTCGCTTCCGGTAGCAAAAATAACCCTTGCGGGTTGATTTTTGCTGCCGGACTTGGAATCGAACCAAAATTTTGGCTTTCAGAGAGCCACGTCCTACCTTTAGACGATCCGGCAATATTTGACTTGCCCACATAGAATACTTCAAAAACCAATATTTTTCAAGTCCTTTTACCTTGTCGTCTTTACCACACAAAACTACCCCTTATACTCAACCCTTGTAGGACTGTCTTACAAGGGTAGGCGATTCCAAGTCCCCCACCTCAAAATTTATGATATATTAATCACATGAGCAAAGAATTAGTCCTAAAAACCGTCGAGGAGCAAAAACCTCGCTTAATATATTTATCAGGAAAAACATGTACGGGAAAAACTACTTTTTCCAATGAATTAGAACAGCAGGGATACACCAAAATAGAATTAGACAAAATTGTTATGCGTTCGGTCGTGACTCCTTTTAATGTCAATCCTGGGGATGGGTTTCGTACAGCGTACCGAGGATTAGGTCCAAAAGAACAAATCGACGAATTTGTTAAAGCCACCAAAGAAGAAATTACGAAAAGAGTCCAGGAAACCTCTCTAGTTATAGAAGGTGCTATCGCTACCCCAGAAATCCTCTCCGCAGTGTTTTCTGGAGACTTAACAGATTTCACGTTTATATATTTTCACCCAGTAAACATTGATGTTTATGAGGGGCGGATATTATCCAGATTTATCGCTGGAGCAAAAGATGGCAGCTCGGGATTGCCAAAAGATTTTTGGTCGCTAGTAAAAGACTCCGACCTTGATGAATTCAAAAGCACGGATCATGTTAATTCTGGTATTAAAAATGCAATAAATGAATACGCAATAAAGTCTATGAATGAATCTCAAATTAGATTGGCTGGTTTCAAGACCTATTTCCCGAATATAATTGTTATTGAGATCTAAAAAAACTGTCCTCACCCTCATACTCTTCTCCCCCGAATTATTGTAGAATACTATATATGCACGATATAACACTTCACAAACAATGGGTCATCAAAGCCTCGATTGATGAGGTTTTCAAAATAATGACCGACTTTGAAAAATTGCCACAATATTTTCCAAAAGTTGCCGAAGCAGTCCAGATAAATAAACGCGGAGAAAATTATTTGGAAATGGAGGCGACAGTGAAATCATTTGGTAAAAAGTTTCAGGTCAGAATGAAAACTCAAATTATTCCAGGCAAAGGTTTTATCTCCGACAATGATAGTTATCAGTTTGGCACTTCTGGTCATGAAGAATTTTTATTGTCGCCACACGCCGAAGGTACTTTGATTGACTATACATATCAAGTAAACATTCATAAACCATGGCTTCGCCTAATCGCCACACCTCTAATCCGCTGGTATTCCATGAAGTACTGGGAAAAAGCGGTTATTGATGAACTAAAAAAGATTTTAGAGAAAAATAAGACAACCCTATACAACGTAGTCTCATCAGACGGTTTTATTGCCCGCGAAGATGGAAGTGAAGATTTTATTTCTGAAAATGTTTGGCCAAACACTCTCAATCTCTACCTGCAATATGGAGCAATAATAATGGGTCGCAAGACTCATGACACTATTCAGTCGTATGACAAAGAGTTGGTTGAGCCATTTGAAAAACTAACCATAAAAAAGATTGTAGTAACTAATAATCCAGACTTCAAACCAAAAGATGGATATACTGTTGTTCATTCTCCCCAAGAAGCTATCGCTCTCGCACCAGACGCTCTGGTATCTAGTGGACCAACATTGAACAATTTTCTATTGAAAAATCACCTGGTTAAAAAGATTATCCATCATGAAGTCCCGGTTGATATTGGTGAAGGCATCAAACCATTTGATATCGAAGGGATAACTTTGGTTCCAATCGAAAATGTTCAAAATATTGAAGGAGTAACTGTGCGGGAATATAGAGTTTTATAATATTTAGTCCTCTCGCCTTCCTTCTCCCCATTTGCTAGAATTGACATATGACACCAGAGCAACCAACCACACAAGAAACAATAAGCGAAAAAATAACTAGTGCGGCTATTCGATATGAAGGCCAGTTTTATACTGGACGAAACCACGGCGAGGCGGTGATTGAATTGGAAAGACTGATTTCTCACTATGATCCCAGCAAGATTGAAAGTGGTTTTTTGACTTCTACAAATAGATTTGTCAGCCATGATGAAGCAGTCGCAATTGCGAAAAAAGCTCAGCCAGAAGTTTTGATTTTTGATACTATTAGCACCAACCTCCTCGGTAAGGAGTAAAAAACGACCCTTGTAGGGCAGCCCTGCAAGGGTCGTTTTTTTGCCTTATATTTGCTAGAATTGGGATATGAAAAAAGTAATAATTTTTGATATAGACGGAGTGTTGTTTGATACTATACCGCACGCAGAAAAGTATTTCCTTGAAGAGTACACTGATGTGCCTGGCGACATATACAAACGAGTAAATGCTGGGAACTACCACGAAGAAAAAAATAAAATCTCGCACTTGAAAAAACCACTATCAGAAGTAGAGGAGCGAGAAAGAGTGACTGGATATGAAGAAAGAAAAAGTAATCTTCCGATGTTTCCTGGTATGAAAGAATTATTAGAAAAGCTACACGCTTCCGGTGTTCTACTAGTCTCAAATACTGGTGCTTACAAATCAAGATGTGTGCCTGGACTTGAAAAAGCTGGGGTTATTGATCTTTTTGATTTTATTGCCACCGCTGAGACATCCAAAAGCAAATCCGAAAAATTCAAAATAATTGAAGAAAAATATCAGATTCCAAAAAGCGAGATGGTCTTTATCACCGACGCTCTTGGTGACTTGAAAGAAGCCCAGATATCTGGAGTTTCCACCATCGCTGTTACCTGGGGAGTGCATGATGCCACCTATTTTGATAAAGAAAAATATTCTTGTTTGGTTGGAGTGGCAAACACAGTTTCAGAGTTAGAGGAGATGATTAAAAAATCCTAATCATGTCCAAACTTCGATATACTTTTTACAGTGCGGTATATGTCATCATCAAACGAGAGAATAAAATTCTAATGCTACGCCGTTTTAATACTGGCTGGATGGACGGAATGTACACTCTGCCGGCAGGTCACATTGAAGAAAGCGAGACGGCTGAGCAGACGGCGTCTAGAGAAATTCTAGAAGAAGTCGGCATCAATATTCCGCCAAATGCTTTATCAGTCGCTCATGTGATGTTGGAAAAATCAGCTGACAATAAGGAATACTTTAATATTTTTATTGAAGCAAAAAACTTTTCCGACGAGCCAACAAACAAAGAAAAAGATAAATGTGATGAAGTCGCTTGGTTTTCCCTTGATTCCCTACCTGACAACACTTTGCCGTGTGTAAAGGAAGCCTTAAGACAAATTACTGAAGGTAATCATTATTCAAATTTCGGGTTTTAAGACACTTGCCTTATCTCGTCTTTTCTTTATCCATTTGTTAAAATAAAATTATATGAATTCACCAGAAAACTTTAGTATTCAGCCAGAACCTATTGAAAAAATAGGGTATATAAAAAAGGAAGGTTGGACTCCCGAGCAATTAATCGAATTTAGATTCAAACAGTCCGACTACAGTCGTCTTTGTGAATATATTACCGGACTACAACCAGAGGATCCAAGAATAGTAGAAAGACTAAAAGAGGATCATGAAATAATTCGGGCGAGATACAATCTCCCCAACAGAGAAATGATTTGGTATCAACCTTCAGAATACGAGCGTTTTCTTCGTGCGGAGGCTGAAAAAACTGGCGTCACAATAAGAGAAAAAAGTGACTGTGGTAGTTTCTTCAAGGATAACGGTATGGCTGGTGGTGTGTATTTTGATGAAAATAAAACCATTGGGTCAAGTATTGATAAAACTGATAAAGATTCAATGGTTCACAGTTTGAGTATACTTGAACACGAGTTGATTCACGCCAAACAACACAAAGCCTACCCAGATATGATGACTGAGCAGATGGAATATGAGGCTTACGTTGCAGGATTAAATACAGACAATGTAGCTAACGCACCAGCAGGTATCGGCTTGTTCTTTTTTGGATTCTCGATTGGTGGATCAGTAGAGCACTGGTATACGGATAAAAATAACGAACGACCTGAAGGTTCGCCTGAGATATTGCCAAAATGGGACAACCCTGAATACTTTTTGAAACATGTTGATCATGTTGATGAAAAATTGATTGAGGAATACAAAGCAAAAAAATGAACTACTCCAGAATCTCAATTATTGGTATCAGTGGCTCGGGAAAAAGCACTCTGTCTCGTCGACTTGTGAAAACAGGGCTGCCACTTTTCTATATGGACCAACTATTTTGGAAGGGCAATTGGCAAGCAGTACCCGAGACTGATTATCTCCGAGAACACACCTCACTAATTGAAAAACCAGATTGGATTATTGAAGGATATGTTGATAAAAAAATGTCAGACAGACTATCACGCTCTCACCTTGTTTTGTATTTAGATTATTCCAGATTTCTCTGTGTATGGAGAATCATACTTCGCTGGATTAAACACAGAAAAGAAAGCCGACCAGAATTACCAAAGGAAGCTCTTGAACAATTTAAGTGGGGATATTTGTGGACTGTATTTACCAGAGCTGAGCGCGAGTGTATTGAGGAAGCTATTGAACAATCAAATCCTAAAAACTTGATCCGTTTTAGTAATCCAAAAGAACTTGAATCTTTTCTGAAAACTGAGTTTATCTAACACTCACCCTTGTAGGATAGTCCTACAAGGGTGGAAAAAACAAACTTAAAACTCAGAACTCTCAATTGGGTTAAATAAAAAAACGCCGTACCCGAAGGTCGTGCGTTATTTTGAAGATCCTTTCTTCTTTTTTACTTGTGTTCAACCAGCGTCACCTTCCCTTGAATAATACCAAAGGAACTGCTTTCGCGAAAATTGTAAGTCTCAGCTTTGTCACTTTCAGTCATAGGACGAGTGAGGTACCAGATATGACTCTCGCCCTTCCAGGTGACATTAATAAGCTTTTCGCCTTTGGGCAAATCAATATTGGCCGTTCCACCAAAACTCTTCGCCCGAGATTGTTCGGTGCAAGCACCGCACAACAAGATGCCGATCATGAGCACGATGAACATTGTGAATTTCATTTTACCAATCTTTGGTGTATGGTTTGGGACACCTGGGCTTCCTTTCAAAGCCACTACCCAACGTAAAAGAACTATTTATATGATAACACTATATAAGTTTAATGT
>JBAWVR010000020.1:0-14678 GCA_037147155.1 bacterium
GTTGTTGCACCCATTAAAAGAGATATTGTAGATATGTTTAATTATAATTTCTCAATAAATTCATACAATTTTATTTTCGCACCAGTTAAGATGAATGATCTAAACAAGTTTGTTAAGGAATATATCCCTTACCCATTTGAATTTAGAATGTCTTAAAGCTTATTAAGAGGCTTTATCTAGGGCTAATTTAGTGATAAGATTGGTCTCATGGCAACATTAAATTGGATTGGAAAGGAAGCTGTCGTAAACCATGATAAAGAGGTTCCTTTTAAACTACTAGAAAAAGATACTAAATCATCTGTTGGAAAAGAATCTAAAAACTTAATAATACACGGTGACAATCTTGAAGCTCTTAAAGCTTTAATGCCTTTTTATAAAGGTAAAGTTAAATGTGTTTACATTGATCCACCATATAACACTGGTAATGAGGGTTGGGTTTATAATGATAAAGTAAATTCTCCTAAAATTCGCGAATGGTTAGGTAAAACCGTTGGAGCAGAATCAGAAGATTTAACAAGACACGATAAGTGGTTGTGTATGATGTATCCTCGGTTAAAATTATTAAGAGATTTGTTAGATGACAACGGCTCCATTTTTATTTCTATTGACGATGACGAGGGTCACTATTTAAAGGTGATTCTAGATGAAATTTTTGGTAGAGCTAACTTTGTTGCGAACATTATATGGGAGAAAAAATATTCTCCGCAAAATGATGCGAGATGGTTATCTGATAGTCATGACCATATTTTATTGTACGCAAAAAATAAGGAGAGTTGGAAGCCCAATCTATTACCTAGATCTGAAGAAATGGATAAGAGATATAAAAATGTAGATAATGATCCTAGAGGACTTTGGAAATCTAGTGATTTATCAGTAAAAACTTACAGTGCGACAACTGATTATCCTATTAAAACTCCTGCTGGTAGGATTGTGAATCCGCCAAGAGGTTATTCATGGCGTGTTAATAAAGATAAATTTCAAGAAATGGTTGCTGATAACCGAATATGGTTTGGTAAAGACGGAAATAACGTACCGTCAATAAAAAGGTTTTTGTCTGAGGTTCAACAAGGATTAGTTTCTAAAACTATTTGGTATAGAACGGAGGTTGGTGATAATCAAGAAGCTAAACAAGAAATTAAAGTGCTTTTTGATGAAAGTGATATGCCTTTTAATACACCTAAACCAGTAAGACTTATTAAAAGAATATTACAACTAGCAACAGACAAAGATTCCCTGGTGTTGGATTCATTTGCTGGATCTGGTACTACAGGTCATGCTGTTTTGGATTTAAATAAAGAAGATAATGGCAAAAGGAATTTTATAATGGTTGAAATGGAAAATGAGGTTGCAGGAGATGTTACTTCATTACGTATTAAAAAAGCTATAAAAAAATACAATTATGATGATGGTTTTGAATACTGTGAAATTGAAAAAGCATTATTTAATGCAAAAGGTCAAATAAACGAGGAGTGTTCATATAATGAGTTAGCTTCATATATTTACTTTACTGAAACTCAAACAAATATAGATAAACAAGTAATCAAGGATCCGTTTATTGGTGAATCAAAAGATAGTGCTTATTACCTAATCTATAAAGGAAAGAATAAGAATGATTTAACGAGGTCTTTTGTTTCTAAACTCAAACTTGATAAGCCTGCTGTTATTTATGCCGATCGTTGCTTGGTTGATGAAGATGAATTAAAAGATAAAGGAATCACTTTTAAACAAATTCCTTATGAGATAAAGGTTTACTAAATATATGAATTACAAACGTTATCAAACAAACGCCATAGACACGCTTGACCAATTTTTAGGATTAATCCGAAAAATGAAGCCAAGACATGCTTTCAACGAGATTACTAATATTAACTACAATCATGAGTGGTTCGATGATGTTCCTTTTGTTTGTATCAGAATTCCAACTGGTGGTGGTAAAACATTAGTCGGTTGTAAAGCAGTTGAAAGAATAATGAGTAATACCCTCCAATACAAAATGGATAAGGGTATTGTTATGTGGTTTGTGCCGTCCGATTCAATTAAAACTCAAACTTTAAAAAAGTTTAAAGATACTAAAGATAGACACTATGAAGTATTGAGTGAGTCTTTTGGTAATAAAGTTAAAATTTTATCTAATGAGGAAGCTTTAACAATTACCCCAGAAGACGTCAGGGATAATCTTTGTATTATAGTAGCCAGTTTAGATGCTTTCAGAAAAGATTCGTCTATTCAGAAGAAGTATAAAGTCTATAAAGAGAATGGGTCATTAATGGATCACTTCCAAAATCTTAAGGATGAATCAAAACTTGAGAAAGATTCTGAAGGTTCTGTGGTTAATTCTCTAGCGAATGTTATCAGAAAAAATAACCCCTTAATTGTTATTGATGAGGGTCATCATACTCAAACTGAATTATCCATTAGTTTTCTTTCTGATCTTAAGCCGTCATTTATTATTGAATTTACTGCCACCCCAAGAGACGGTAGTAACATACTTGTAAAAACTAGTGCCTCAGAATTAAAAATCGAAGAAATGGTAAAGATTCCGATAGTATTGGAAAGTCGTTCACAGTGGGAACAGGTTGTTTTTGATGGGCTTAAAAGACGCGAGGAATTGGAAAAAAGAGCAAAGAAATTAAAGGGAGAATATATAAGACCTATCGCCCTACTTCAAGCACAACCAAAGAGTAAAACGAAAGCAACTGTTACAGTTGAAGCCTTGAAAGAGATGCTTTTAAAAGATGGAATTAAAGAGGAAGAAATTAAAATTAAAACATCGGAAGTCGATGAGCTTGAGGGAATAAATCTTTTTGATAAGAAATGTGAAGTTAGATATATTTTGACTGTAAACGCCCTTGCTGAAGGTTGGGACTGTTCTTTTGCATACGTTCTTATCTCTGTAGCTAACTTAGGTGCCAAAGTGGCGGTTGAACAAATTATTGGAAGAGTTATTCGTATGCCTAATGCTAAGAAAAAAGCTGATGAAGCACTAAACAGAAGTTACGTCTTTGCTTCGGCGACAAATTTTAATGAAGCCGCAACAAAAGTTATTAATGGGCTTGAAGATAATGGTTACAGTAAATCTGATTTTGTTAATCTAGCTGAAGTCGAACAATATTCTGATCCATTAGAAGCAAAGAAATCAATTAAAAAAGATTTAAAAGTACCAATGATGTCAATTGGGAAAGACAAGATGTCATTCGAAGACTTATTAGGTGAAGATTTTGAATTGGCAGAGCAAAATGCTGATTTTGATTTTAAAATACACTACGATTTAGATGGACAAGCGACTATTGATATCAATGAAGAAAATGAGTGGATGCAAGGACAAACATTGTCACTCCCTCTTCAGTATTTAGAGGGTAATCACTCTGAAGAGGAACTAGCTTCATGGCTTGATAAGAAGTTGAGATTCCAAATGATCAAACCGGAAGACAAGTTGGCTTTTATTGAGAAAGCTATACAAATACAAATTAAGAAACATAAAAAATCATTACCTCTGCTTTCTGTTAACAGATATCTTTTGGCAGAAAGGTTAGGTTTAGCTATTACCGAAGTATTAGAAGCTCAAGCTAAAAAAGAATACAAAGACTTGCTAAACAAAAAGAAAACTTCTGTATCTGGTTTTGAGTCATACCCCGATGTCATAGCTTTAAAGTCAGCTGTGCCGAAAGTCTTTAATAAAAATCTATATGAAAGAATCGACTCAATCAATGGAGAAGAACGAGCTTTTGTTGATAGGATTGATTTAGGAACTTTGGATAATATCGAATATTGGGTTCGTAATAGAGAAAAAGTTGATCCATTTTATCTTCAAGGGTACAAACGAGGGAAATTCTATCCAGACTTTGTAGCGGTAACTAAAAAGGGAAATATTATTGCACTCGAATGGAAAGGTGAAGATAGGGTAAGTAATGATGATACAAAATATAAGGAAGAAATAGCAAAAGACTGGGAAAAACTTGGAAAAGGAAAATTACACTTTTTCTTGGTCTATAATGGAAATGTAGATGAGATATTAATTAAACTGAAGACTCTATAGTTATATTCTTATCTTTAAGAACGATTTTTGATTTCAAACAAGATAACAACTCTCGCTTCTCCTGATCTTCCCCTTCTCGAAGAATAAATCGCGTGTAATTTTTTACATCTACATCTTGTATTTTTATCAATTCTTTTATCCCCAATAATGTTTTCTGAAAATTTTTAAATCTGACAATCTCTTTATTGATCTTCTCTTTTATTCCGATTTCGTTTAAATCAACTTTGTCTAAAACACCCTCTAACTGTCTTATCAGTTCTTTCTCTTCAATATATTGACCTGTACAGTTCTTATCTTTCCCTTTGGTACATTTATAATATACATATCTATGAACATTACCGTTTTTATGTTTCTTAAATTTTTCACAAGCACTAATTCCTGAACCACAAAGTCCACAGGTCATTAGCTTGGTAAAAGCAAATTCCTTATTTTCAACTCTTAAAACATTACTTTTAATTTGTTGTTGAACTAGGTCAAAGAGTTCTTTGGTAATGATTGGTTCATGCTTACCTTGATACCAGTTACCACTACCTCGAGGGTATTCAAAAACTCCATAATAAAATGGCAGACTTAGGTTTCGAAAGATATTACCAAGACTTAAATGTTTTTTACCAGCTTCGGTTCTAAAGTTTAAATCAAACTTTAACCAGTTATAGACTTTTTTACCGCTCCAGTGTTCGTAAGCGACTTTTTCAAACATTTTCTTGATGATAGGAGCTCTTAGAGGATCATGAAGACACTCACATCTTCGATCCATACGTTTTTCTTTAATGTAACCAGTTGGAGCGGGACCAGGCCATAGCCCCATCTCCACTCTAGTTCTTAAACCTCTTTTAACATTTATGCTTTTGTTATCATTCTCGAGTTTAGCTTGCGAGCAAAGAATCATCAATAAAAACTTTTCGTTTGGAGAGTTTTTAAAGTGTTGTCCGTAAGTTCTAATCTCAAGAAGAAGTTTTTGATCCATGAGGTCAACCAGGGAGCCTAGGTCGCCAGCGTTTCTACTTAGACGGTCAGGTGCCCATGTAAGTATTCCGTTAAATCTTTGTCGTCTAATATCTTCCAATATTTCTTTAAATACAGGTCTTTGTCCTGAATCCTTAGCGGAATGAGCTTCACGTCTAATATCCACAATTTCAATGTTTTCCTTCTCGGCAAGCTGTAACATTTCCTTGACTTGAGAATCAATCGAAAGAACTTGTCGTTCTTCAGATTCAGTTGATTTACGAGCATACAAGACGTATTTGATTTTAGTTGTGGGTATAACGGCCATAGTGCCTATTAACCCCGCACTGGCTTGAATTTCCATATATCATTAATGACAGACTGGTTGGTGATGCAAAGCTATGCAGAACTAGAAAAATATCACCTGGTCGTTTGTAGAGCTTAGCAAAGGTATTGTAGTGCGATATGATAGTTGGACTAATGGTTCATTTTGGGCTATTATGTATTAACAATTTAATAGCAGAAGTAATCTAAACCAGTAAGTAATTATTGGCATGATGAAAAGTCCTACGAAGATAAAGAACCCATCATATGGGGTTTGTCTTCGTAGGCCGTATCGGGAAACTGGTACGAGGGGCTTCGGTCCCTGACCCATGTGGTGGGCTTTTTGTTTCTCCATTTGGGATAAGACCTACGAAAAATATGTATTTAATAAACAAAGACTCGAACGAAATAAGTGAGGTAGAAAAGATAACTTTCAAATCGGCTGGATTGAAAGAAAGGAAAAATCTTCAAGAGTATATTGCCAAAAACCCTGAATCTTTAGGTGAAGAATTGTTGATTATACAAAAAGAATTTTCTGGTTTTGATGATACTAATGAAAGACTAGATTTGCTTGCCTTAGACAAAAAAGGAAATCTTGTTGTAATAGAAAACAAACTCGACGACACTGGTAGAGATGTAGTTTGGCAATCATTAAAGTATGCTTCATATTGTTCAAGCTTAAATGGACAAGGAATTAAAGATATATTTCAAGAGTATTTACAAAAACAAGGCTCTAATCAGACAGCTGATGGTGCACTAGGAGATTTTTTCGATAATGAAGATTTTGAGGAAAAACTAAATATAGGTAATACCCAAAGAATTATTATGGTGGCTGGAGAATTTAGAAAAGAGGTTACTTCAACGGTAATGTGGTTATTGAATTTTAGTATCAAACTTCAATGCTTTAAAGTTACTCCGTATAAAATCGGTGAAAATATCTTGTTAGATTTTGATCAAATAATACCTATAAAGGAAGCTGAGGATTACATTATAAAAATTGCGTCAAAGAACCGAGAAGAGATTGATAACCAAGATGAACTGGAAAATAGATATACTATCAGACAGATATTTTGGTCACAGTTTCTAAAAGAGGTTAACAAGAAAAATAGTCTTTGTGCCAATATTAGTCCTAGTAAAGATGCTTGGATAGGTGTAGCTCTCGGTGTGAGTGGTGCTAGTATTAACCTAGTTGTCACCAGGAACTATGCTCGTTCTGAAGTGTATATCAATCGTGGCAGTAAAGATAAAAACAAAAAACTCTTTGACTATTTTCTTAAAAACAAGGAGCAGATTGAAAAAGATTTCGGTGCACCGCTCGTTTGGGAGAGGATGAATGATAAAGTTACTTCACGTATCAAGTGGCAACTTGATAATGTAAGTGTCTTTGAGGATTCGGACTATCAGAAGATGATTGAATTTTTAATTGATGGTTTAGAAAGAATGAAGAAAGCTTTTTCACCAATAGTTAAAAATTTATAAATTAATTTAAATACAATGAAATACGAAAAAATTTGGAACAAAATATTGAATCCAAACGAAAAAGTTGAGATCGAGCTTTCTGTGGGTGAAAGATATAGAAAGATGATATTAATAGTTTGGATCCTGATTGCTTTATTGTTCCTAGCTATATGGCCGTTATCTGTGTTATTGGTTATATTAGGTATCTTACATTTTGTATATATAAGAATTGCCAATGCTTATGCTTTTACAAACAAAAGAGCCTTGATTCATGTTGGTTGGCTTTCTACTGTTGCTAAGAGTGTAAACTTTGAAAAGATTACAGAGGTATCAGTTTATGAACCATTCTTGTCTAGAATAATAACTAAGACTGGTGATCTAACTATTAATACAGGAAACATGACAGATACTCTGATTTTGAAAAATATCGAAAAACCATATGAGGTTAAAAAGAAATTAGACTCATTAAGAAACAATAATTAATACAGATTATATTAAAATAAAAACTCTTCAATCAATAAGGTTGAGGAGTTTTTATTTTGATATAACTTAATAAAGTCTTAAAAGAAGTATATTCTCGGCACTTTTAGTTCAGAATATTTTTGAGCGCAAATTGTAAAAGCGTCCATTAGGTCATCGTGTGGTTCATTTCCAAAGTTTACAATTTGATTTATCAGTTTCTCAGCTCCTATTCTTGGAAAGAGAATATCTCCATTTTTGATTCTATGACTAATGATAGACAATCTTGTTCTTTTGTCGGATGTTGTTTTTACACCACTACAACCAACAAGACCCTCTCTATCCAATTGTTGAATGATTGACTCTTGAAAGCCCACCGATTCAACCACAATCCTTACAGCGTCATATATTGATCGGGATAATTCAGTTTCTAATCCTTTAATTTTTTGTATAAGAGTTGGGAAATTCATTTTTTCATTAATAGGGTTTGGTAGAATATATAACTGATAATGAGACAAGCCAACTGATGTAACCAAACCTGATACTATGCCTGTAAAATCAGCTTTTTCATTTATAGAAATCGCTGGATCAACAGCCATTATTATCTCCGAATAACAACCTCTATTTTTAGGGATTTCATCATAATATTGTATCCATGTTGGATCAATAACTTGATCGTCGTCAGGAACTGCCAATAATAGGTACTCTCTTTGCCAACTAGTGTAACTGATTATAGTCCTCCTAAATTCATCCAGACTTTCTTGAGTTGGAAACTTGCCTGGCCACAAGCACACGCCGTCTTTATTAATCAGTGGATACTCAACATATATTCCTTTTACTTCGTTATCTTCTATTTTCTTTTTTAATCTTGATACCAAACAGTCATCGTGAAGTAAATTACCAACAATAATTACTCTAGTGTTTAAGTCGCCAAGTGGAATAATTTCTCGAGCAAACCAGTCAAAAGTTTTATTTCTAGAATCTAATGTTTTTGTCGATTGAGCATCTTCGATGTCATCAAGAATAATAAGCTCTGGTCTGTGTTCAAGATGTCTAACACCTCTAATACTTTGATCAATAGAAGCAATAGTTATTCTGGAATTGGTATTACTGAATACCAAAGACGACGAAGCCCATTCCAAATCAGACTCCTCTTGAAAAGGACCTAAGTCACTTTTCAAGAGTTTATTATCTTCAAGCTCACTTCGTAAGTTCATCATATGCTGTTTAGCTTGAGCCTTTGTCTGACATATAATCAACACGAATTTCTTTTTCTGTTTTCCTAAAATTGACCAAAGTGTATACGAGGTCGTAACTATGGTCGACTTACCAGAACCTCTGAATGCAACTATACAGGCAAGCTTGTTTGTACAGTCCTCAGTAATTCTAAAAATTTCTTCATGGAATCTTGCTAACTCATACTTAACATAGTGAGAAAAATATACCAAAAAGAACATTAGATGACTTTCACAAACAACCTTTTGTCTAACTATTGGATCCTTTATAACCGAATCCATCAAATTGTTATTGTTCATCATTTTCTTCTTTGATTAAACCTGCGAATTTTAATGCTTCTCTAATCGTCTTTTCTTGTTCGGGTGTTAACTCATTCGCTGTCTTAATTTGGGTAATTTCGACCTTTTCTTTAAACTTGGGATTTCTATGACGCAACCAAAAAGATAGAGCGGGCCAACTCTTCTCTTTAATCATATTGAGTAGTTGACCCTCACTGATATCATTTATGAATTCTTCGCCTTCAATCATTGCCTTGTCCATTTCTTCAGCGAATTTCTTGTCTTGATTTCTCCATCGGTAAACACTGTTCCTAGATACACCAACTTTTTCACAACTCACTTGAACTATGGGTACCTTTTTAAGGGTGTCCAAGAATTTATCTTTAATTCTAGTTTTCTTCATAAATGTTTTTGATTAACTTTGCTTTATTGCTCGACACACTCTCATAGTGATTTATGATGAGCTGACAAAAAACAGGTTCTAATTCACAGACATAAGCAACTCTTTTTAACTGTTCACAAGCGACCAAAATGCTCCCAGATCCCGCTGTTAAGTCTAAGACTATATCTCCAACCCTAGTACACCTCTTGATTGCCTTGTAATGCAATAAAGGACTTTTTTCTGTTGGGTGTGAGTATTGACTGCTTGGCAATCTTTTTACGAGCATTAAGTTTGAATTGTCTGTAATTTCTCTGTGAAGATCATTTCCATTCGTCATCTCGTTGTTTTGAATCTCATTTAGGTCTTGAATCCTTTTGCATAAGTAAGGCGATCCAATTGTTCCATATACGGCAAATTCCGTTGCCTTATTAAAGGCGACGTTCGGTGTGGGAGAGGAGTTGTTTTTTACCCAGACGAGTAATCTCTTAGAGTTAATTCCAAGCTCTTGGTATAGAACCTGCAATAACCAAACATACCTTTCGTCACACCAAAAGATAACATGGGCATTATCTTTTGTTACAGATAAGGCATTTTCTAATAAGTTTTTTACAAAAGTTCTGTATTCATCGTCGGTTTTACTGTCATTAATAGTTCCACCATAGTGCTTCTTATTTCCAACACCCTTGTTATAACTTAAACCAATGTTGAATGGAATATCATCGTCGATTAAGTCAGCCCTTGCTCCGTCCATTAATTTTTCAACGGTTTCTTTGTCTAGGGAAGATCCACAAATTAGTCGATGTTTACCCAAAGCAAAAAGGTCTCCTTTTTTAATCTTGATTTTACTTCTTTTAATTTTTTTCAACTCTTCTTCTTCGTTCCACTCTGAATCTGACTTCTTTGCATTGTCATCGAAGATATGACTTAAATCAATGTCGTCAAACCCTGCAAGCTTAAGATCATCAAGATCAAAATCTGAAGAAAGTAATGAATAGTCCCAACTACCACCTGAACGATTAGAAGTCAGTAGATAATCCTTGAATTCTGACTTTGTAAGCTGTCTTGATGGAACCCTAACATCTATTTTTTCCTCCCCTCGACCTAGGAGTATTAAAGCTCGAACCCTTTGGTGCCCAGCAACAATCGTTCCGTCTTTATTGATTGCGGGCAGTTCGGCTACATTAAACTTACTCAGGCTTCTTTTTAGACCCTCCATTTGCTCGTCGCTAATAACTCTAGGATTTTTTGCGTAAGGCAATAAATCCTTTACTTTTCTTACCTCTGTGTGCCAAACAATTTTCTGTGACACACTTTTACCTCCACTTAATTTTTGCATGTTATTAAACAAAAATTATTTAATAAGATGTGTGGTAATAGAAAAATGCCCATTCCACACACGAAACAAACAAAAGCCCGATAAGCTTCAGTCTATTTCTTGCGCGGAATAGGCATGGTTTTTTAGGCGATACACTATTCTACTTTTTACTACGCAGAAACCAACAATTTATATTTTATTCTTTAACTTCCTTGTTTGCAAGACCTCGAAGAACACGTTTACCATTTTTACTGTTCATAAACTGAACTGTATCTTCGGCTGGAATAATAGGGACGCCCTCATTTGGTATACTAATTAAGACCTTATAACCCTTAGACTCTTCTTCCTGCAACATTCTGAGAAAGTCAGGATTGCTCTTTAGTAATTCAATAACGAACCCTTTACCGTCATCGATAGTATCGTCTTTTATTGGTGAATAGATTCTGTCGCTAGTATTAGTCTTAAATGCTTTTTGTATCTTCTTACCTACAAAAGCTGTTGGTGCTCTTTTTGCTGTATGAAGAGCTATGTCAGTTATTTGGATGATTTTATATTTCACACCCTCTTTTTTGACAAAAGGTTTTATTTCGAGTTTGTAATCCATATACTTAATAAGGTTTAAACGGTTATCATCTTTTTTTATTCTTATCTTTTACCCATTCGACCTTATTGGGATTTTTTTGAGCATAGTCTTCGGTTGTTATTCTTCCTGTTTTAGCACTATGAGGTTTTTCTTTTGACCAGTTATGTTTTATTTTTGACATTGTTTTTGGATAGTTATATTGTTTTTATGGACGATGAAGTGTGTTGTGTTTAGGATTAAATCTTTTGATTTCAGAGGCTTCGAAGTCGAAAGCTTCATTCTCTGATAAGCAAACACAGTAACCAAAATGAGTAACGTCATACCACTTACTTTCGCTGAGATGTTGAAGCAATCTGGTTCTGATACCTCCATCACCAAAGGCCTTTCCAATGTAATAAACAATTAAACTGTTTGGGTCAGTTTTAGCCCCACAATAATATACTCCGCCCTGGTCATTGTTCCAGTTTTGAACCACACTCTTATCAAAAGAGTAGGGTCCGTTAAATTTTTCTACCATAGTTTTATTGGTAATTTAATAATCCATACTTTTCAGTATGTTATATCCATTATAGCAAATTGATACTACTTGTCAAATCAAAATGAAAAGTATATACTATCGATATGATAAATGAAGAAAATAAAAGCGTTTTTATTGGCGCACAAATAAAAAAAGCCAGAGAAGAAGCCGGCATGTCTCAAATGGACTTAGCCAGATCTTTACGTTTTGAATCTGGAACCGCAATCTCCTTGATTGAGGGTGGTGAAAGAAAAGTTACCGCTGAAAATTTGGCTCTAATAGCCAATGTGCTCCACAGGGACATAAAATATTTCTTAGGTGAAGACGAGTGTAAGACGGTTGACGTAAAAGTTGCATTGAGAGCAGATAAAAATATTTCTAGCGAAGATAAAGATGCAATCTTACACTTTATAGAAATGGCAAAGAATAAACATGAACGAGGAAATTAATCTTGGTCCTAGAAAAAGTTCAGCAAAAAAAATAGCTCAAAATCTAATAAAAGAGGCTGGTATAACGTCTGCACCAGTCTCTCTGCAAAAAATAATCGAACACCTTCAAAAAACGATATCACTAAATGTCCAGAAGGTAAAATTTAGTGAGAACATGTCGGGAATGCTTGTAACTTTTAAAGATGAGGATAGAGAATCTTCAGCAATTGCATATAATGAATCTCACCCTTGGTGTAGACGTAGATTTACTATTGCCCATGAGATAGGGCACCTACTCATGGGACATACTTGTAATAAAACTATTTATGGAGGAGATAATTTTAATGAAATTGAATCAAATGTATTTGCTTCAGAATTATTGATGCCAAAAAATTTATTAAAGGATGATTTTAATAAAATTAAGAAAGTTCCAGACCTTGCAAAGCTTTATCGAGTGAGTCAGCAGTCTTTATGTATAAAACTTGGAGATGACCATTTATTGAAGTTATGATTGCAACATCCACCATATTTACAAATGATTTTCCGAAGTGGGTTGTCACCGGTTTTTTTCAAGCTTTTGAAAACGGAAACAAATTGGCTTGTGAATGGTTATGGATCATACTTATCACATTTCTTAAACAAAATTGGCTTATTATAACGATTATAGTCTCTATCGTTGTTATAATTTCAACACTAAAGGCACTTTCTGGTTATTGGGGAACATTGGGCAGTGTATTGTATAATATATTTTATTTTGGGATATTGTTTGTCCTCGCCTTAATTTTTGGTCCAGAAATCTTTATAAGTAACTGGTATGAACCACTTTGTGCGATTATTCTATATCCACTGTGTTATTACATAGTTGGTAAAATATTAAACAGTTTTGGTATTGTAAGATAATGAACATGGACTTAGATAAATTTAATAAAGCACTGAATAGTCTACCCCTTGATAAGATTATAGAAAAAGGTAAAGAGCAACAAGAACTTGCGAAAAAAGATTTTGAAGAATTGAAGTCATCACTAAGTGAGGGTAAGTGCCACTATTGTAATAATGACATTGCGCATTTTTCTGATAAAAAACCTTGTCTGCACTGGCTCCTAAAACCGAACGGTTTTAAAAAGAAACATTTTCCAATACTTTATAACAATAAAAGCTTTCACCAAATGAACGCTTATTTACGTTGGATAGCAAATATAGAATCGCCAATGATTAATATAAACGACTTAGTTGAAGAAGGATCTTCCAATAAGTTTATTGAAGAAACAATAAAATACAAAAACCTCGAATGGTCATTTTCCTGTTCAAAAAATGACAGGGTTGGCCATAAAGATAAATATGATGGGACATTTCCGCATTATCATTTTCAAATGAAAGTTGATGGTTTAGTAATAATTAATTATAACGGTTTCCATATACCTTTTGCTAACTATGATGAATTTTGTTTTGGAGTTAAGGATGAAAAAATTGATCGATTAAGATTTAGAACAACATTGGGTGCTGGTATGCAATCATTGTTTGATAGCTTTAGTTCTGAGGAATTACTTGATAATATGAAAAATAGTGGAGAGGATGATAAAAAACAGTTTAATTTACAGACATTAGTTGAAGCTGATGAAGGTACAACAATTTCTGGTGACGAGATAGCAGATATGATTGAGGAACACAAAAGAACGGGTGTCCCATTAGCAAAATTATTGCGAAAGATTAAGAATGTAAAATCGACAACCTATATTTGTCCGGGACCTTCAGTGCCAGAAAAAGCCACTCGGGAACCTAATAGGTCAAAAAGTGACAATGATCTGTAACCTTTTTACCCAGGCTCTGTGTTAGATATGTAACCTTTATACACACTCGAAGATCATCGACTTTATATTATCAAAAGTGTTAAAATGACGTTACAGGGCTTGACCGCTATTGGTCGGAACCCGTAGACCCCCGCACATTTTAAAAAACCGCCATCAGTGCGGTTTTTTAAAATGTGCGGAGAGTGAGCAAGTGATGGGAATCACTTGCGTGGGGATTCGAAAGGCGCAGTGATGTTTTGTGAGCGACCAAATTTTCTTCACAGTCTTCTGTGTTAGAAAATGGAAGTGCCCGGAGTGGTGCCACTAGCGAACAAAACCACGAGCCGGGGTCGCGAGCACTTATATATTTTGGAAGTTGAAAAACTTCCAAAATATTTAGTGACTCGTGACCGAATCCCCCACCCCAAATTTTTTATGCTATAATATCTCTATCCCAATCTGGTTATTAGTTCCTCATTTAAAAAACATATGGCAAAAGGAATTTCACACAAGAAAGAAGCAAAGAAACCAAAGAAGGCTAAGAAATAGCAAACAAAAACATCCGCACTCGCGGGTGTTTTTCTATACAGAACAACCAATATCGGCTATAATTCTTACATAATAAATATATGAACACTTCATTAATACTTTTAGCTATTGGCGGTGTGGTCCTGACCTGCGGTGATATTTTGATGAAGAAATGGGTGGCGACCAACACCTACATGTTTTACTTCATCGGTCTTGCGATATACCTCGTTGGTCTAAACTTTATGGCGCAGAGTTTTAAATTTGAAAACATTGCCGTCGCTTCCACTCTCTTGGTCATTTTTAATATTATTAGCTTGGCTATTGTTAGCTGGTTGTTCTTCAAAGAGACTTTGTCCCCACTCCAGATTGTTGGTATTGTGATGGGTATCGCTACGGTTATTA
>JBAWVR010000021.1:0-14599 GCA_037147155.1 bacterium
ATATCTTTTTACCAATAATCATCCAAAATATACAACCCAAAAGAATGTACTCCTGGTTCATATGAACGAACACTAAATCGTAGTTTTTCCTTTCTTGCCAAATATATTTATAAAAGTTCCAAACATATTTTAATTTTGATACTCCCAATTCCTTGTGCAGCGACAAAACCTTAACATTGTCTGGCAAGTCATGTCTTCCTTGTTCCAAACAAATTACAGTGACTTGACTATAATGTTTAGCAAACTCAATAATCCAACGGTGAAAGAAACCCAAAATTGGATCCTTCATGTTAACTTTTTGAGTAACTATTAGTATTTTTTTCATTGTTGCTTCTTAAAGATTACGATGCTTCTATTTTTAGCAATTTTTTGGAAAATATATTCATAACCTGTAAACCTTTTTGCAAAGTCAGAACTAGGCTTTTTTACCAAATCCTCATGATATTCTCCAATCCAAAGATCAGGCTGATGTGTCAATCCATCCGGAAGAATAGCTTCCCATTCCCCACCTTCAATATCAAACTTTACCAAATCAAAGCTTCCATATTTTTTCTCCAAATCAGTCAGGGTGAGGGCTGGTACTGAAATCATTTCAGCCATTTTATCTCTTAAGACTGTTGATCCAGATATACTGGTTTTAAAATTACGATAAAAGTTAATTTTTCCGGTTGACGCTGCCACCGCACTTGGCTCAACAATAATTCGTGCACTGAGTTCTTTTGTATTATTTGAAATTTTATCGATATTTTCCAAATCTGGTTCAACTGAAACAATCTCTGCTTGCTTAAAAATAGAGGCGAAGTAAAGACTGGTGTAGCCAGTGTTCGCACCCAAATCAAGAATTCTATTAACTATCCTATCATTAGGAATTTTGTATTCCTCATATAAAAAAATCTCCATGAGTGTGGCCAGGTCTGTTCCATCATAAATTATGGCATTCGTTCCAGTCTTTTTTAAAAAAATCTTTATTGGTGGAATTTTCAACCTTAGTCTCTTATAAAAGATAATCATTAGTGACCAAAGTAAAAGCCCTGCCTTGTTCAAAAAAGACATATCTAACCTGAAAATATTTACTCTATTTAGTAATGCACTTTTCATTTTTTAAAACTGTTTTTATACTCTTCCAAATACTGTTGCCAAGAAATTAATTTCGCATCAATTGCTCGCTTGGCCTCTAAGCTAATCTTTTCGGACAAAACTTTATCATTCAAAATTGTTAAAACACATTCCTTTAGAGATACACTGTTTCCTTGTTCATAAACCAAGGCATTCTCCTTATCTCTCAATATTTCTCCCACTATTCCAGCATTAGATGTTATGATCGGTAACTCGTGTATACCAGCCTCAACTAAAGCCATGCCATAACCCTCAAACAGAGAGGTAGAAACAAAAGCATTAGCCATTTCATAATAAGAATAAATATCTTTTTGCCAACCAGCCAATACTACTCGGTCATGCAACTTTAGCTTATTAATTAAACTTTGTAATTTATCTTTTTGACTGCCACTGCCAACAATTATTAAACCAGCCTCAGGTTCTCTTTCCAGAATACTTGGCCAGGTCTTAATCAAGAAATCAAAATTCTTTTCAGACTCCAACCGTCCGACAGCCAAAACCGTTTTTGAGAAAAAAGGAATAGAATCATTACAGCCCTGTGGGGCTTTTAGAATTTCCTCTTTATTTACCGAGATTGGTAAAACCACTATTTTGCATTTAATCTGTGGAAGAGTGGCCTTAATGCTCGCTCTAATCCTTTCCGATACCACTCTAATAGTTGTAGCCTTCGGCAATAAATATCTAGCCATGGCTGATAAAATCATTGTTTTCAGACTATGACTAACAAAAGACTTATTAAAGACATCCGTGTGAACTTGAATCTGAAGCGGAATGCCGGTCATATACCTCAAGTTTGCTCCAACCAACCCTGTCAAAAATGGGTCTTGCGTAGCAATGAAATCCTGGTTAGTTTTAAAATTATGTTCTCTAACAATTCTTCGACCAATCACTTTAGCTCGACTAACAGCAAAAAACTTATTCAGTGAGCTTGTTGAATACACCCAAACATTATTACAAATCCGCTCGTTGGCACAAATATCCTTCTTGAGAGTCAAAACAATAATATGCAGCTCCTCAAAAATCTTTCCATAATCAATCATGCGCTCACGTACTGCTGAGCCTTTTTCAAAAATCTTTATGTCAGCTGAGATTATTAATAATTTCATTGTAATTCTTTTATTAAACCACTGATCATATTTTCACGGCTGAAATTTTTAATTCTTACCTTTCCATTCTCTATAATTTTTTTAGTTTCCTCTGTATTTTTCAATACTTGAGTTATAGTCTTAACTATTTCCTCTTTATTATCAAAAGGAACGAGAAAACCGTCTTTACCGTTTTTAATCAATTCCGGATTACCTCCAACGTCGGTAGTTACGATTGGGGTACCTACGGCCATAGTCTCGAGTAGTTGATGGGAAAAACCCTCATATGAAGTATTCAAAACAAAAACACTCGCTGCTCTTAAATATTTTAATAATATACTATGGTCAACACGTCCCAATAATTTTATATGATCAGCTAGAACATTTTCTACAATCAACTCATCCAATTTTTCTTTGTCAGGACCATCTCCGGCAATCAGTAATTTTAGATTCGGAAAAACTTTTACGAGTTCCTTCATGATAATTATCAAAGTATCAAAACCCTTCCATGGCACCAACCGTCCTACAGACAACATAATCTGCCCTTCGATTTTCAAATCTTTTTTTAATATCTCTCGATCAATACAATCAAGCTTGGTTTTATCCTCAAAAGCATTGTAAATAACTTTTATTTTATTTTTATCAATACCCCAATTACTGACAATCTTCTTCAAGTACTCACTTGGAACAATAATTTTGTCTGCAGTGGACGCTACAAAAGTTTGAATCTTCTTGAGACAATAAACCAAAAAACCATACCCTGTTCTTTTCTCAGAGAATTCATCTAAAAAAACTTTAACACCGGATCTCTGACTACCCTGCTCCCAAGCGTAATCACCCACCACTTTTAGATAAAATTTCTTAAATAAAATTTTTGCTGCCAATACGCTTGGCAGTCCAACTGAAACTGGGTCCATTGCATAAACCATATCAACTCCACGTGCTCTCCATAGAACCATAAAAAAGTATAATATATGACGCAAAATTTTTGGATACCTTCTCACACTTCGAAACGGCAAAACCACGACCTCTATCCCTCTTTTGGGTAATTCATTCAGCAATATTTCGGAATAGGTGGCTGGACCCCCAATTTCTGGGGGAAAAAGTCCCGTGGCGACTAAAATCTTCATACCCCCTATTCTACCAGAAAACTGGCAGAAAAAAAGCGTCTTTTAGGACGCTTTTTCAAAGACTTCGGCTTTCATTCTTTCCACAATCGGCTCCCAAGAATAGTTCTTCATAGCCACCTTTTTGCCATGTTTAGCAATCTTGTCGGCCGTTCTCACCTTATTCAAAAGCAACTTCAGCTTTTCGGCCAAATTATCTGGATTTTGCACCTCGGCAAAAACCCCTGTTTCCATATCAATTAGAAAATCTGGTATTCCCCCAACTGGCGTTCCAACAATTGGTAATCCGGCGGCCATCGCTTCAATAAAAGCATTGCCCAAACCTTCAGATAAGGATGGACGACAAAAGACATCAGAAACTTTAAAATATTTCGCTACGTCCTCATGCTTTTTGTCTCCCAAAAATTCCACGCGGTATTGAACACCTTCTTCGCGTGCCAAATCTTTTAAATCTTTTTCGAGTGGTCCGGTACCAAGAATAATTAATTTTACGTTCTCAGGCAAACGAGACATGGCCGCGATCAAATCCGCTACGCCATTTTTTACTACCAACCGTGAAGCCGTGACGATTATTCTTTCATCATCTTGAGCTACCCCCCGGCGCAATTTTAATAACTCTTCTTCATCATAGTCAGTTGAAAAAACACTAAGGTTGGCCCCATTAGGTATAACCACAGGTTCACCCTTGAAACCGAGCTTTTTAGCATAGTCTGACAAATAATTAGAAATAGCTTGTACTTTATCTGCTTTTTCAAAGATCTTTAAATATAAAGGCCAGAATATTCCTACACGCTTTTTAATATATTCAAATGGGTCACCTTCTTGTAGTGTTAAAACAAACGGCATGTCAGGATGAAAGTGTTTAAAAAACATCGCACCAAAACCACCATAGTTAGCCATCATACACCAAGTAAAATCGTATTTACGAAATTTAAGTAAAGATGATCCCTTAATTAAAGACAGAAATGGAAAAAGATATTTATTTAACTTAAAAATAAAAGTTTCTTGTTTTAGATTGACTGACTGAGCTGAATTGAATCCGAGTCGATAAATCGTAATATTCCCCCGCTCTTCGACAGCGGGATGATCTTTGTTTATTTTTACAGTTAAAATATCAAAATGGTATTCAGGTGAGGCCTTACATATCTCTCGAATAGCCACCTCCGCTCCACCTGTTAATGGTTCATAAGCCAGAGAAAAAACTAAAACATTTTTTATAGTATCTTTATTCATTATATATTATTCAATTTCTATTTCTTGTGCTTCTTTCTGTATTTGACCAATCTCAGTTTCCAACACTTTTCTTTCTGTCCGGCGTAAATACACCGAAGCTACACCGGCTATTATAGCGACTAATATACTAGATATAAAGTAGACCATTGGCTAATATTATTCTTTAATTTCAAGAATTTTCTTTAGGGTTTCAGCGGGAATTTCTTTGATCTCACCTTCCTGTTTATTATCGTTTTTAGACAAAACTGGTTCTGAGACTTGGGCTTTTGATGATTCAGTTGGAGGTACAGGTTTTACTTCTTCAGCCTTCTTAATTTCTTCGGTTTTTATTTCTGCTTTTACTTCTTTCTTTATTTCTTCTTTTTTTTCTTCATTCTTTTTGGTCACAGACGCCAAGAGACTACGCAAATCATTTAGATTAGACTCTGTGGCTTTTTTACCACCGAAATTTGGTTTAGTCACTACCGGACCATTACCAATATTTTGTGAACGGTCAGTTCTAGCTGGAATAGATTGGGGGCGCATTTCCATGACAGGTGTCTTTACCGGAACAATGACCGGCTCAGATGTAGTCACCTTTGGAATTTCAATCTTATTGTTTTCCACTATCGGAGTAACAATTTTAATTGGTTCACTTTTAATTAGTGGCTCTGGTTTTGACTCAATAATTTTTGCTGGTTCTGGTTTGGCCAAGACCTCTTTTTTTACTTCACCCAAAGACACAAAACCATCGCTATCATCTTTTTCAGGCGTTGGTACAACAATTGGCACAAAGGCGGCGGCGGTTCTAGTCATTGGTCGACTCGGGCTATTACTGTGGCTATTATATGAATTAGAAGCAGGTGTGCGCGGTGGGCGATTATTATCCGCAGGGCGACTAGGCGCAAAGCTCGAAGGTCTTTCCATGGGTCTTCTATCATCACGTGGTGCCTGACCCATTGGTGATCGAGGGGCCTCACCTTCCGGTCTTGGAGAACGTTCTCTCTTTTCAGCAGCAAAAGATTTATCGTGCCACTCCTTGATAACATTATCCACACCTTCTCTTGGCATGGAAAACTGCTGACGAGAAGTTTCGAGAATAGCATCACGATGGTTGACTGGTCCTTCAGGAATTGGAGCCATCGTTTTAGCAGAAAAAGGTTTAGAACTTACGCCATCAATCATGAGCTTTAGATAGATTTGGAAAATTCCTAAGTTGACCAGGTCTTCAGCTAAGAAGGCTGGTGAGAATTCTTTCTCTAAAAATTCTGCATCTGGTGCACCGACACGAAAAGTAATCATAGTACCCACGTTACCAAAAACGGCGGCACGAACAATTTCGGACATCTGTTCAATGTACTGGTGAGCAATCGTTAAGTTCAAATTGTACTTACGAGCTTCAGACAAAATATCTGCGAAGGAATCGTTGGTAAAAGATTGAAACTCGTCAACAAAGAGGTAAAAGTTCGGCAAAGTCTTCAAGCGTGATTCTTTGACATCAGCGCGGGACATAGCGGCCAAATAAATCTTGGTCACAATCATACCTCCAATTAAGTTGGCATTAGCCTCACCAATACGTCCTTTGGACAAGTTCACAATTAAAATCTTTTTCTCATCCATCACTTTACGCATATCAAAACTAGAATGTGGTTGGCCAACAATATTTCGAATGACTGGATTTGAAGTAAACTGACCAATCTTGTTTTTGATAGCATCACCGGCTTCCTGCATATAACGTTCGTTGTACTTAGCAAATTCATCAACCCAAAAAGCCTTGATGGAAGGGTCCTTAACATTATCGACAACAGTCTTACGATAGTCCTTGTCAGAGAGCATACGGTTTACACCCAAAAGTGTCGCGCCTGGGTATTCCAAAAGGGCGAGCAGGGTGTTGTTTAAAATGTATTCCATTCTAGCAGACCAAGCATCAGCCCAAATACGTTTAAAAATACTCATGAGGCCTGAGGCAATCAAGTGGCGTTTATCAGGTCCAATATCTTCCAATACGTTGAAAGAAATTGGGTGCTCAGTATCAAACGGCGCAAAATAAATCACATCCTTGATACGGTGTTCTGGAATGTAACGCAAAAGAAGTTCCGCAGTTTTACCGTGGGGGTCGAGAAAGGCCATACCATTACCAGATTGAATATCCTGAATGGCCATATTTTCAAGGAGAGTGGACTTACCCATACCAGTCTTACCAATAACATAGACGTGCTTTGTTCGGTCTTTGGCTTTAATACCAAAACGCACGCGACTATTGCGCGCATCGGTTTCGCCAAAAAATGTGATTACTTCATCCATATTACAGGTACATCTGGGCATTAATTAGATAATGCCTATATAAGAATAGTATAGCACAGAGAAGAAAAAAGTGAAAAATATTTATAACGAAAAACCGCGAATTTGGTCAGAACCAAATTCGCGGTTTTTGTTATTAAATCTTTAGCATCACTACTTTATAATATCCAGTACTCTTCATTGCGTCATCATTTGTTACAGCTACACCATAACCTCTTGTTCCCCAGGCACTAACAGTTCTGATTATAATACTGGTATTAGTAAGATTAAAACCGCAACCAACATAGCGAACGTGTTCTCCACCACCACCTTCACCCCACAACGGAACAGCAATTGTAGTGGTATCTGTCAATTTTTCTTTGTAATAAATTTGAACGATAGCATCGGTAGAATTTAGGTTGTGAGCAATGGTATAGGTTGTACCTCTTGTGACTGGGAACCAATCGCTACTAAAACTTTTCAGACTATTAGTAGAGGTTGTTGCTATTTCTTTCCAGGTGGCTACTCCATTATTATCTGATGTTAAAACCTTACCTGCCCCCTCATTACCATCCATCAAAGTAAATACTTTACCAACTAAAGCTGGATTATCGGTCGTATTAGCAGTAATCGTCACCTTTCCATTCAACAAAGAAGCTCCGGTTACCTGCAATTTAGCTAAACCATTTCCACTCAGAGAGTCACCTCCAAGAATTAGATTGCCTTTCTTTATTTGTTCATTTTCTCCAACGTTCAATGGGGCAGCCACATTTTTATCTGGTGCTGGGGCAGTTGGTCCTGTCCAAGCATAGAGATAACCAACTCCAAAAACGAATATAGAGACAATTAACAATGAACGAAAAGTTTGTTTCATAATATATAAATTAAATATTAAAACTATTATGGGAATATTATAGCACAAAACTACTCATTTAATAACGCCGCTCTAGTATAAGTATTGGCTGCGTCCCAGAGCATCCAGGAAGTTAAACCTGAATCATATGTAGCTTTAATCTGCGCTCGTACCATCTCTGGTGTATATGGTACGGGATAATCATTATCTTGAAGCCAAGGGCGAAGTTTTTGAATAGAGGTTGAAGCTATCTGCAATCTAGCTACGGCTTTATCCATAGAAAACTTTACTATTTCATAAGGCACTTTATTGGGATCTTTCCAACCATTAAAACCGACTGGGTAATGTGATGGATAGACCATCGGGGCGAGGTAGTCAAAATATGGAGCAGCATACTCCAAAACTTGGCCGATATTTAAATCATCAGTGTTGGTGGTGGTCATACCAAACAAGTCAGCTGACATTTTAATTCCTTGAGGCTTTAATCTAGCTGATAAACGTGCAAAAAAATCTCGCACCACGATAGCTTTACCAAACTGTGGATCAGCTTCCACAACCTGTTCACTAAATGGAAAATAAATATCCTGCATATTTCCATCAGACGGAAAACGAATGTAGTCAAAGTTTAATTCATCAAAACCAAACTTATTGTAGGACTCCTCTGCTAGTGCGGCAATGTAATCCCCGTGGGCAGTAGAGCCGGCGTCAATAAAACTTAAACCTTTTCTATCTTTCCAGGGAACATTTTTATTACTATTTAATTTTATAGCTAACTCGGGATAGGTTTTGACAGCATACAAATCTTGAAAGACGGTAATGCGGCCAATAACATAAATGTTTTTCTCGTGTAAACCCTTAACTATTTCCTTCATATTTTTGACCGGGCACTTGGTACTATAAGCATCTTTAAATAGTGGATTGTCAGACAAGAAAGATACTTGACCGGTATAATCTTTTATATCAATGACTACTGAGTTGATTTCTGTCTCATCAATCAAATTTTCAATCTTAGCTCGCAGGCTTGGAGCGCTTGCCACACAAGATGTCATGTAGACAGCTTTGACAACATCAGGAGTTTTGACATGAGTGATAATCTCTTTAGGAATTTCTGCTACGACAGATATCCCATCCTTAAGAGAAAAAACAATTGTTGAACCAAACAAGGGTGGTAATAAAAAATAAAAAATAGCAAAAACAAACACTACTGCCAAAATCGGAAAAGCTATGATTTTTGAATAGTGTTTAATCGCCATTTAATTATTTTGTTTCTTCAGTTGTTTCAGGAACGATTTCTGGTTCAGATTTCTTGGTCATATTTTCAACATACATTTCAGTCACTACAGCATTGTCACTCATGATAGTGTGGTGGAGAACCAGTGATTCTCGACGCCACAAGTAAGCCAGAGAAACTATCAGTAGTCCACAGATTACGAACAATGTGTTCTTGGTCTGCATTGGTAAACCTGAAAAAGGCATAATGACTACTAATATTCCCGAAATAAAAATTGTATAAAATTTCCACATATAATTATTATAAGTTATAGGTCTATTCTAACTTAAAAATATACAAAGAGAAAGGCCTGGTTTGTAGAGCAAACCAGGCCTTTCTCTTTATAATTACTTTCCTCCCACCAGCACCACAAACTCCCCTCTCACTTTGTCCGTATTTGTTTCAAAATATTTTAAAACCTCTTCAGCCGATCCGGAGACAATCTGTTCATAGATTTTTGTGAGTTCACGAGCGACCACCACTTTTCTCTCTGGTGCTAACACTTCCTTCAAACTAGTTAAACATTTAATAATGCGATGTGGTGACTCATAAAAAATCATAGTTCTTTCCGATTCGGCAATTTCTCCAAATAAAGTTTGGCGGCCTTTCTTGTGTGGCAAGAATCCCAAGAAAGTGAACTCGGCGGTATGTAGACCGGAAATAGACAGCGCGGACACAACCGCACTCGGGCCCGGCACCACAAAAATCTCCACCTCCGGTAACTCTTTTTTAACAGTAGCAATGAGCATCGAGCCAGGGTCGGAAATAGTAGGTGTACCAGCATCAGACACCAGGGCCATATTTTTTCCAGCTTTCAACAAATCGAGTATTTGGTCAGTCTTTGATAACTTGCTCTGAGAATGATAGCTCAAAAGAATTGGTTTATTAATTCCATGATGTTTCAAGAGATTCAAAGTTACACGAGTATCTTCACACAGTACAATATCAACCTCACCTAAGATACGAATTGCTCGCAAGGTGATGTCTTCCATATTACCGATAGGTGTTCCAACAATGTATAATTTTGACATGTTTTATTTATATTATTTGTGCCGCGAGAGGGACTCGGTCACAAATATTTTGTTCGCCGTCGCTCCCAAAATTTTGCGACCCCGACTCGCAGCCAAACCTTGCTAGGTTTGGACTTCGTCTGCTCCGTCTTTCTCGTCTTGTAAACAGTATTCTACTGTTTGTGCCGCGAGAGGGACTCGAACCCTCACAAGATTACTCTCGTACGCACCTGAAGCGTATGCGTCTACCAATTCCGCCATCGCGGCATATTATAACAACTTCTAATCATCAATGCGTCCTTGCCCGAGAAACCGAAGCCTTGTTCGGTTTAGCGGGTACCAACTTGCCCCGTAGTGAGCTTTGCTCTACTACTGGGGTTCCGCCATCGCGGCATGTATATACAAAGGTAGCAAAAATAGACTCAATAAACAAGACAAAAGAAAAAACGGCGAGATAATCAGTCTCCCGCCGTCATTCAAGCGCCGCATATTTTCTTAGCGCTTCTTCTTACTGAGTTTTTCAAACATTTCTTGAATTTGTACCGAGCTTTTCGGATGAGAAACTTCCCCACATCGTCCACCGATATTTTGATCGGTCAGACGACGCAAACAAGAGTTTTTCATGAACTGGGTACCGCAACCCGCGGCGATAAGAGGCTTCTTGGACACCCAGGCGATCGAGAACTGCCCGAAAGTAGGAATCATCGAGGTGTTGATAAAACCCTTTTCGTCTTGAGTTATTTGGTGGATATTATCATCTGTCAGCCAAGCAAAGACGACCGGGCAAAAAGATTTTCCGCACACATGACAAACGACTTCTGGTCCGTCGGAACGTACCAGAGCCTTCATGTCATAGATGTTCACCTGTCGCCCAAGATGTTTGGCCAAAAGGACCATCTTTGAGTACGGAAGAAAATCTCTGAGAGCTTGTTTGTAGACGTTGTAATACTGATTTTCGATTGGCTCTTTTTCAAGATCAACGACTGTACCATTTGACATTGTTATATCCTCCCTGAAAAAACCAATCAACCAAACCCCACCAAAGCACCGCCTTGGTTACAAAAGATTTAGATGATTATATCTAGAGTAAATACTACCCTTTTAGACTAAACTGTCAAACAAAAAGACCGATTTTGCATTCGCAAAATCGGTCTTTTTTTTAATTGAGTATTATATCTTCTCCACCAAAATAGTGTTTGTTGCACCTGGTTTACCAAAAGGTATACCGGCTACCACAACTACCAATTCCCCTTTCCCAACAAACTTACCTTTAACTAAAGTGGCGCGGATAGTTTTCATACCATCATCCAAAGTTTTAAATGACTTTACCACAATTGGTTTAACACCGGAACTCAAAGTCATTTTGCGAGCTGATCGTTCTTTTGGAGTCAAAGCAATAATAAGTTGTGATGGCTTCAAACGTGATACCATTCTTGCAGTGTAACCAGAGTCGGTCAAAACCACAATTTTATGAGCTTCAATATTATCAGCAACATCCACTGCCTCGTTAGTAATAGCTTCAGCAATATCGTCTGGGGTGTTCTCGAATTTACGCTTCATAGACAATTCGCGATGTAGGTAATCTCCTTCAATCTTTTTGGCAACACGAGTCATAACCTCTACCGCCTGCACTGGAAACTCACCCAAAGTAGTTTCTTCTGAGAGCATGATAGCATCAGTACCATCGAGAATAGCATTGGCAATATCAGATACTTCAGCACGAGTAGGTACTGGTGAGTGAATCATAGATTCCAACATCTGAGTCGCGGTAATAACTGGTTTACCAATAGCATTACACTTCTTGATAATCATCTTCTGCACAGCTGGAACATTTTCAGCAGGGATTTCAATCGCCAAGTCACCACGTGCCACCATAATACCATCAACCAATTCAATAATCTTGTCGATGTTAGCCACAGCCTGAGGAGTCTCAACCTTGGCAATAATATGAGCATCGCTATTGCGCTTCTTCAAGATTTCACGCAATTGAATAATATCTTCTGGACGGCGAACAAAAGACAAAGCAAAGAAATCAACTTTGTTTTTCAAACCAAATTCCATATCTTTCATATCCTTGTCAGTCAAAGCTGGAACAGACAAATCAGTATCTGGGAGGTTTACACCACGGCGATCTTTGATCTCTCCACCAACAATAACTTTACATTTTACCTCATCACCCTTGATGTCCATAACCTGAAGAGACTTCTTACCATCATGCAACAAAACATGGTCACCAACTTTTACTTCTTTAGCAAATTCTGGATAGTTGATAGAAACTTTTTCATCATTACCTATGATATCCTTGGTGGTAATAGTAAAAGTCGCACCTGGCTTTAATACTGTGGAGCCTTTTTCAAATTTACCAATACGAATCTTTGGGCCAGCCAAGTCCTGAAGGACAGCTACACACATATCAGTCTTGTCCTGAACTTTTTTGATGTTGTTGATACGAACCTGATGTTCAGCAAAGTCACCGTGAGAGAAGTTTAGACGCATCACATTCATACCCGCCTCCACCAATTTAGTCAGCATTTCTACACTTTCGGTCGCTGGACCGATAGTACAGACAATCTTTGTTTTCTTTGAAATATTGTTCATTTGTTATTTTTTAAGCAAATTAAAGGCCCAAAATTGGGCGTTGGTATTAGAATAGCACATATTCGGGAAAAAACCAATAGAAGGCCCCGCTGATGGATACCAGCGGGGCTGTAATGACCCTGAGTGCAGTCTAATGACCCCAAGCCGCATGATGGCCGTAACGTTCAAACATGCGCCTAGCTAGAGAGATTTCGTCTGGCAGTCGAGCTCTTTGAACCATGGACTGAACAGCCTCCTCCCGACTTTCACGATCAGTTCTATTGTTGAACCGATTGATAGCTTGGACGAAGTCTGGCGAAGAATACCGGCCGGCTTCTTCGGCTGATAATTCCACCGAATCTGGCACTACCGTGTTCATATTGAACCTCCTGTGTTATAAGTGGAAATAGGAACCTTTGTTTTTATACTACTCCAAAATAAAATTTTGGAAAGCCCCGAGAGAATAGTTTGACGTAAGTAAGCTTATTTGTTGTCTGGCACAAGTACATAATCATCCTTAACCTCGCCCAGCAATTCTTTTATCTCCTGAGCAATCACCTTTATACCAATGATAGTAGCAGCAAGATATGTTGCTTGCATCAACAGAACAATAAGCAAAGAAACGGTATCATTTGTAACTGTAACTGAAACAACCACAACAGACAACAACGCCGCCACCGCACTCAATGAGTAGGAAATATTTAGCAAAAAATCATTTCTGTTTTTCAAAAGTAAACAAATACCGTAAACAATAACCAACATTATTGTATAGCCATAAGGGAAGGTACTCAGCACGTAAGTAAGAATCGTACTTAGGAATGGAACATGATTAAAGAATGAATCGAGAGCCGTCCCAACCACCTGATAGGTAATGCCAATATTCATCAACAAAACCTGAACAAAAGAAATAATCCAAAGCGCAGCAAAAAGCCAAAAGAAAACACGATTAACAATTTTTGATGTATTCATGAGGATTATTATAAAGGATTTTGGTTTAATACACAAAATGCAGTACTACCAAAAAGCCCCAAATACATTTGCCTTTATTAGTTTTTTCTGCTATATTCTCTCTGTTAAGCCAGCACATTAAATTATCTATTGGTGTTAAGTGTGGGCGTATAGCTCAGGTGGTTAGATAATTAAAAATAGACGAATACAATTAAATAGTTTGGTGTGTGGGCGTATAGCTCAGGTGGTTAGAGCGCGTCACTGATAATGACGAGGTCCCAAGTTCAACTCTTGGTACGCCCACACAACAAGTTATTAGTTTAGTATCCGTCTTTTTTTAATTATACGCGGACAATCCTTGCGAATCTCGGATTGTCCTAATAATGACGAGGTTGAGGAGCGAACACATGGAGCGACGAAAAACCTTTTGAGATAGAATTGAGTGATAACGAAATTATATCCAAAAGGTGTACTGCTCCGGTAAGGAGACAAGTTCAACTCTTGGTACGCCCACACTACACATCAAAGCAAAAACCGCCTTGGCGGTTTTTTGCTGCTTATTTCTTTAAGTGTGCCAACATTAAACCCGCCTTGTGGGCGGGTTTAATGTTTTGATATTTACAGAGATATTTATTCTTTCTTTTGTTTCGTTTTTTGTTGGCCGAGCCAACCTGGATCTCTTTTTTAGAGTGATAGATCACACTCTTTCAATGCTCAATTGAGGCATTGAAAATCGACTTCTAAGTTTTAAACTCCGAAGAGTAGAAAACGGTTTTCAATTTGAATTAATCCACGAGCAGCTTCCGCTACCCGTGCCTTGTTACGACTTACTCCCTGTCATTGAGCTTACCGTAGGCCGCCATATAGACGGACTTCGGGTATTCCCAACTCCCTTGAGTTGACGGGCGGTGAGTACAAGACTTGAGAACGTATTCACCACAGTATAGCTGACCTGTGATTACTAGCGATTCCAGCTTCATGAGGTCGAGTTGCAGACCTCAATCCGAACTGAGGTTACTTTTCTAAGGATTTGCTCCACCTTTCGGTATTGCGTCCCGTTGTAGTAACCATTGTATCACGTGTGTAGCCCAGGGTATCAGAGGGACATGCTGACCTGGCGT
>JBAWVR010000022.1:0-14362 GCA_037147155.1 bacterium
AGTGTAAATAATACTGTTGAAATATATACTATTTTATTATCACTAATCAGATATTTTTTAATAATCCTAAGGGAAGAAAAATACACGCCAACAGAAATAGAAATAATAAAGATTGCATGGAGTATGACAGTATTGAGAAAAACACTCATCTCTGGATTCGAAAAGAAAGAATTCAACATCAGAGATATTATTATAAAAGTCGCCAGACCAAATATGAAAACTTGTAAAAAATGTATAATAGCCAACATCCAACCAGCTGTTTTTGTTTTTTCCATATAAATATTATAACACAATAAAACAAAAAACCGCCGAGTGGCGGTTTTTTGTTTTTTTAGTCCTTCTTAAAAGGAAAACCTAGGTAAGTGAAATATTTTTTAGCTTCAGCTGCAGTCTTCGCAGTTGTGGTGAAGGTAATAGACATTCCGAAGACATCCTTGATTTCTTCGTCAGCAGTTTCTGGGAAGATGGTGTTCTCCTTGATACCCATAGAATAGTTTCCCATACTATCAATACCATTTGATGAAATACCGCGGAAGTCACGAGTACGAGGCAAAGCCACGTTCAAGAGCTTGTCGATAAAGGCATTCATTCTTTTACCACGGAGGGTAACTTGAAGACCAACAGGATCACCTTGGCGAACCTTGAAAGAAGCGACTGATTTCTTTGAGCCACGAACAGCAGCTTTCTGACCAGTGATTTTCATCAAACGATCAGCAATCAATTCACCCTTCTTCTTGTCTTTTAATGAACCAGTACCAACGTTAACAATCACTTTCATGATCTTCGGGGTCTGCATTGAGCTGGTGTAACCCATCTCTCCTTTCAAAGCCTCAAAGGCTTTAGCCTGACTTTCAATTATACTACTCATTGTTTTGGCCAACCGGGGATGTTTGTGCATTTCCCTGCTGACGAATTAATTTATTAATATTTACCCGGTTGTGAGATTTGGCATTGTTTTTTCAAAACAAACCACTTTGACATCAAGCTTACTTTTTCTCAACGAGATCAAGTTGCTTGGCTTACTTAAAAGCTTTGCTTTTGATGCCAAATTCTACAACGGGGTTAGATTTCCTTTCCAGTCTTCTTGCTCACACGAACAGTCTTTCCGGAAATTTCTTTGCGTCCAACACGAACGCGTTTACCACCTTCCATAAGCATCACATTGGAAGCGTCGATTGGCATAGCCTTCTCAACAGTCTGTCCTTTCTGATTTTGCTTGGTTGGGCGCTGGCGCTTTTTGATAAGGTTGTATCCTTCAACAATCACTTTACCTAGTTCAGGAAAGGTTTTGACCACTTTACCGGTCTTGCCTTTATCCTTACCAGCGATAATTATGACATTGTCATTCTTTTTGATTTTCATAGTTTTGTTTATTTAAATTAAAGAATTAGACAATTTCTGGAGCTAATGAAGCAATCTTCTGGAAACCTTTTTCAGCGATTTCACGTGGGATTGGTCCGAAGACACGGCCAGCTAGAGGATCGATTTTCTTACTCTTTTCTAGGATCACAACTGCATTTTCATCAAAGCGGATGTATGAGCCATCAGCACGACGATATGGAGCTTTCTGACGAACAACGACAGCGACGAGAATATCCTTCTTCTTCACAGCTTTGCGTGGTTCGGCTTTTTGGACAGACAAGATAACCAATTCACCAATTCCAGCATAACGCTTCTTTGATGAACCGAGAACCTTGAAAATGCGTCCGATTTTTCCACCGGAGTTGTCCGCAATATTCACGATAGTTCTTGTTTGAATCATAAATTTTTCTTAAACCTTATTTCACCACCACAAAGTGTTTATCCTTGGACATTGGAGCACATTCAGCAATAGTAACGGTATCCCCGATTTTACAGGTGTTACCAGCATCATGAGCCTTGAACTTCTTGTCAGAAGAAAGGAATTTGTGATATTTAGGGTGCTTCTTATAATTACCGATCTTGACCACAATTGTATCTTTCATCTTGTCTGAGACGACGACACCAGTGAAGGTCTTTTGTTTTGAAGCTACAGCTTCTGCTTTTGCTTCTACTTTCTTAGTTGTTTCTTTTTTAGCCATATATTTTGTTCAAATGAGGATTATTTATTTTCCGCAAATGGCAATTGAGTTTTAATTGTGGCAATTTCTCGGCGCAAATTGCGACCCTCGCGAAGATTTTTGGTCTTGCTACCAGCCAAACCGAAACGAAAGTTTTTCAATTCAGTTTGTTTGTCAGCCATCATCTTCAAAAGTTCAGCTTTAGATTTTTTGTTAATTTCAGTCATAATTTTGAAGTTAGATTTCGCGACTAATTATCTTGGTACGGATAGACATTTTAGTACCAGCTTTTCTCAAAGCTTCTTTGCCGATTTCGGCAGTGGTACCGTCCAATTCAAAGATAACGCGCCCTGGACGGATAACACAGACATAACCCTGAGGATCTCCTTTACCCTTACCCATTTTTACTTCGGCTGGCTTCTGAGTATAAGGACGGTCTGGGAAAATACGAGTCCACATTCTACCGGTCTTACCCATGTTGTGGGCACAAGCCTTACGAGCGGCTTCGATTTCCTGAGAAGTGATGCGACCAGCAGTCATAGCTTTTAGAGCGTATGAACCAAAAGAGATTTTGGTTCCACGAGTCTCCTTACCTACCTTGTCTGGATGCTCGCGACTAGTCTGCCATTTTCTAAATTTAACTTTTTTTGGAAGTAACATAAAATTTATTTATTATTAGCAGGCGCAGTGGCTGCAGCCTTGTTCTTGAGATCTTTTTCAAAAATCTCACCCTTGTAAATCCAGACCTTTATACCAATGTCGCCATAAGTCATGTGTGCTTTTTCACGAGCAAACTGAATATCAGCGCGCAAAGTTTGTAGAGGAACACGACCACGCTTCAATTCTTCAGCACGAGCCATTTCAGCTCCACCTAGGCGACCGCCCAAGTAGATTTTTACTCCTTTTACTTCACGATTAGCCATAACTTTTTCTACCATTTGCTTCATGACGCGACGGAAAGGCATACGCTTTTCCAAAGATTCAGCAATCATTTGACCAACGATATCAGCATCAGCTTCTGGGTTTTTGATTTCCTCAAAGTCGAGCTTAAAGTCAGGAGCCAAAACCAATTTGTTCTTAGCAACGAATTTCAAAATATCAGCCTTGAGTTTCATTACGCCTTCACCATTGCGACCGATAAGGACGCCTGGGCGAGAAGTTTTGATAATCAAACGGAAGGTTTTTTCGTTTCTTTCCATTTCAATAGAAGAAACATATGAGCCACGGAGTTTCTTTTCCAAGAACTCACGCAACAAGATATCGCCTTTCAAGTTTTGACGATAGTCAGCACCGCGAGAAAACCAGCGAGATTTCCAATCTCTGATGATTCCTAGGCGATGAGCATAAGGATGTACTGTGTGTGACATAAAAATTATTTAGCTTTTGCAGCTGGCTTAGCTTTTTTAACGGTTTTGACGACCTTAACGACTTTTTTGTCTTCTTTTTTCTCAGCGAGAGCTTTAGCAGCTTTAACAGGAGCTTCTTTTACGCCCAAAGTCACAATTACGTGGCTAGTGCGCTTACGGATAGGAGCGGATGTTCCACGAGCTCGTGGCATTCTACGATATAAAATAGCTCCGCCATCTACGCGGAACTCTTTTACAAACAAAGCTTCTACATCCAAACCGAAGTTATTCTTAGCATTTGCAATAGCGGAAGCAATCAATTTCATGAGAGGAGCTGATGCGCGCTTTGGCAAAATAGAAAGTTGATCCATGGCAAAAGATACCGGCTTGCCTTTAACCAATTCTGAGACCAATCTCACTTTACGTGGTGACTGTCTGTAATCACTCAATTTAGCAGTAATATTCATAACAGTTATTATTTCTTAGCTTCCACAGCCGCTTTAGCGGACTTGGCAGCGGTGATTTCAGCTTCCTTTTTCTTGATATCCAAGTCTTTCTGCATCTTACCACCATGTCTAATAAACTTTCTGGTCGGAGAAAATTCTCCCAAACGGTGTCCTACCATTTCTTCGGACACTAAAACATCTATGTGTTTTTGGCCATTATATACACCAAAGGTGAAACCAATCATTTCCGGGGCGATTTGAGCACGACGTACCCATGTTTTAATAATACCCGTTTCGAGAGGCTTCTTACCAACGACTTTTTTTACAAGTCTTTCGTCTATATACGGTCCTTTTTTTATTGATCTTGCCATAATAATTAAATAGCTCTTGCGAGCTGTATGCGTGAAAATACTAGCAAAGATACGAAATAATGTCAAATAACTTTAGGTTTTCGGGAGACTGTTTGACCCGGTTTTGTTCGTATGGTGTAATTTGACCCAAAAAGCCTTTAGAAACACCAAAATGGGATGGATTTCAAAATGGTCAAAAAGTGTTTAAAAAAGTAATATTTACATATAATAATACTCTCGCCCACTTTTAACCTATAGTATGTTTGATGCGTTGGCTAAAGTTTAGTATGATTTAGTCTGATTTGCCCTTTCTAAACCACACTTAGGAGACAAACATGCTAACCAAAACCTTATGTATTATAGGTGTAATTGCCGTGGTGATTTTACTGATTATCTGGATTTGGTTGGGAAAATCACCCCACTTTGACCAATGATGAAGTGCCTCTTTATTCCAAGCCCTCCCTCACCCGCTATTCTAGCGGGTTTTACTATACCAATTCCCTTTCTGGTTAGATTGCGGTAGAATTGAAATACTTAATAATTACAAAATATATGCCACCAACATCATTTGATTCACCTTCAAAACAACACTGCGAAGATTTAGGAGGAAGTATATTAAAATTACTCGAAATAATCGGCCGCCCTAAAATTGAAGTGGATTTTGAGCATTTTATTGATTTGTATAAGAAAGAAAAAATTGAGGAAGACAGAAAGGAATTAGCGAGGCTTAAAGCTATTTTTAAAAAAGACAGCGAGGAGGGTGGCTATGACTTGAAATATAATCAGATGCTAGGAAGGACTTTTGAAGTACTCGTGCGTTATTGTATCAGCAAAAAGGAATGGCTTGGTAAAAATGTGGAAATCGTGCCTGTATCAGAATTTGATGATGTAAAAAACGGTATAGATATATTGCTGAAGTTTATTCAGGCTGGGAATAATATTAACTTCTTGGCTTTAGGTATCGACCTCACCATGAGTCATCACCTTTTTGACAAATTAAATCGAATCAAAAGTGAGATAGACCAAGGTCATTTGGCCAAGATGGATTACTTTTTAGATGGCAACCACAAGGGACAGGTCTCCAACATTCCTAGAACTATCGTAGGTATTGATAAGGACTTGATTGTAAAACTCATGGAATCAATTACGACTGGTATGGCCGATGCTGTTAACGATAAGAAAATAAAATATTTGATACTTAGAGAATCAGAGATACAACTGGAAATATATCAAAAATATGCGTTAAATAGATCCAAGATTGAATCAGAAAAAGCTAAGGAACTTATGAAAGCCGGTAGACTGGAGGAGGCACAAAAAACCCTCGAGCTCTCGAGTAAACAAATATCAATTGCCGAAAAACTAGGTACAGACCTGAGAATTGTTCTTGATCTACAAGCAAAGCACACAGACTCAATGTCTCCAAACACCAGAGCAGACATACTCGACAAAGATACAGTGTTCAAAGAGATGCAGAAACTATTGTTTTCCATTTTCCAATACTAATCTAAAGACAAAACCCGCGCGGACTACCGCGCGGGTTTTGTTATTTACTTTACTTACCCTTCAAAACCATTTCCATTTCCTCCAACACTCTAGTATTGGCTTTCTTGCCGGTTTCCACAAAGCCAATTTTTTTATAAAAATTGATAGCTGGAATATTACCACAGTAAACATCTAAATAAGTATCCTTGGTAAAATCTAAAAAGCCTTTTGCAGCTTGCCACATCTGAGTAGCAATTCCCCTGCTCTGGAATTCTGGCAGAACAAAAGAAGCTTGAAGCATGTTTCTATCTTCACCTCTCTCAACGTAGCAAAAGCCAACAATTTTATCCCCCACTTTAACTACTAACATTTTTTCATTTTCGGTTAGAGCAGCTATATTGTTTTCAATCTTTTTAATTGATTCTTCTGATGTAGATTCTTTAAATTTTTTCTCAATATCTTCGGGACTTTTCCCACCATTAATATACACAGACCTTGAAGCCTCGTTCATTAAATTCTGTATCTCCAAAGCGTCCTCTGGCTGGACTGGCACTATTTCTAAATTCTCATTTTGTTCTTTTTCTAATTCAATATTTGGCATGAGGAAATTATAACACTAGAGCACAGCAAAACAAAAACTGCTCGCGCGAGCAGGTTTTGTATATTTTCTATCCTATCAATTGATGATATTTGCACGATTCATAAAATATACCTATTACATTTTGAAAAAACAAAGCCAGATTTCTATTGTCTATTCTATAAAATGTCTTTTCGACTCTAGAGAATATAATCACAGAACTCTTAAAAGAAATAAGTACCCCACTACCAGGCAATTTACCTTCCACAAAACGAGAAGATCCGCCTCTGTTTTTAATTTCTTGTTTCAAACTATCATCAAACTTTGAACGGGCTATATTCAGAGCAAAATTAGAGCCCACACCCTTTAACACCACACCATTCTTGGCAATCTTTTTTTGCCACTCAATTAAACCTTTTTTATTGTAAAAGAGTTCTTTAATCTCTTCGTCTGATTCTATTGAATACACCACATCGCCTTTACCTAATTTTGTTAATTCATCAAGTAATGAATTAATCTTGTCCTGTGGATCAACAACCGTAGATTGATATCTGGACAAACTAAGATCAGAGATACCGTATTTAAATTTATCCACCTTTGATATAATTTTCTTTTTTACTAGTGAACTCACCCCTAAATATATACTGGTACGCGCAAGACCAATTTCTCTGGAAATTTTAGAAATTGTGACACCACTTTTTTTTAATATTAAACAGTTAAAAATTTTTTCTTCAGTCGGAGTCAGCACAATATACTGAGTTAGGATGTTTTTTGAGGCCATTTTGATATTGTACATATTATGTACATTTATTGCAAGACTCATAATATGATTTATTCTTTAAAAAGAAGTCCGTTTTAATCTTTTACCAAACAGCAAAGGGGTCTGGTATGAAAATGAAATGCAAAAAATGCAACGGCCAAGGAAAGATTCGACGTAGTGCAGGGTTTCAAGAGTTTGCTATGGGGTTTGAAACGCCCCACATGGAAAGGAAATATGTTTGGACCAAATGTCCCAAATGTAAGGGCTCTGGCGTAATATCATTAAAGTAAGGAGAAAAAAATAGGACCGCAGCTCTTCCCTAACCCCGAACATGTTCGGGGTTTTTATATAATAACAAAACCCGCGCGGTAGTCCGCGCGGGTTTTGTTTTCTGGATTCCCGCCTGCGCGGGAATGACAGAGGAAAGATTACTTCTTCTCTCCTTTATTTTGACTAGCGAGGATGTGTAAAAGGTTCTTGCTTTTTACAACATCCGAGTCGACGTCAAAATACAAGGGAATTTTGTGTCGCAGTTTTACTGCGAGAAATGAATGAGTTTTACGAAATTCATTTTATCAGAGCTATGCTCTGAGCAAAAGACGCTTTTATTCTTTACAACCAATTAAATTGCGTCTCCAAAATAAAAGCAACCCTTGCGGATTGCTTTTATTTTGGAGACTTCGCTTACCTTACTTCTTTTCGCCTTTGTTTTTACCGACTTTTCTTCGGGAAACAATGAGGAAGTTAGAGTATTTCTTAGGAGTTCTGGTTTTCTGGCCTTTACCGACATGCTTACCCCACATGGTTTTAGCAAAGCGGAGACCACGGCCCTGACGGCCTTCACCACCACCGTATGGGTGGTCCACTGGGTTCATGGCAGAGCCACGAGTAGTAGGACGGATACCCATCCAGCGAGAGCGACCAGCCTTACCGATGTTGACCAAACGATTCTCGTCATTGGACACTTCTCCAACACAGGCATAGGCGTTTTCATCCACTTTACGAACTTCAGTTGAAGGAAGTTTAATCAGTGCATAACCATCTTCAAGAGCGGTCAATTGACCATAGTTGCCAGCGGAACGACACAATTTTGCACCGTTACCAGGTTTGATTTCCACGTTGTAGAGGAAAGTACCAACAGCAATTTTCTTGAGAGGTAGGCGGTTACCAGGCTTGACTTCAGCTGTTTCAGAAACGATAAATTTATCGCCAACTTTCACAGACTTTGGCAAAAGCACATAGCGCTTTTCCCCGTCAGCATAAGCAACCAACCCAATAAAGCCAGTACGGTTTGGATCATATTCCACGGTTGTAACCTTGGCTGGAATATTCATCTTGTCGTACATGAAGTCTACGGAACGGAAGAGACGCTTGTGACCACCACCCTTGTGACGCACAGTAATGCGTCCGTCAGCGTTGCGACCCATAAATCTCTTGCCACCGGTAACCAAGGCCTTGTGAGGCTGGCTCACTGTCAACACTTTGCGGTAATCAATACCGGTCATGTGACGGCGAGATTTGGTTGTAGGTTTATAGTGTTTCATCATATATTTTAGACAAATTCAATCTTATCTCCCTTTTTCAGATAAACCACAGCCTTTTTAACAGCGGATTTAACTCCACGCTTACCACGAGCAAAGACATTCTGAGCTGGCAAATTTATAATGTTAACTTTGGTTGGGACCACGTTATACATCATAGTAATAGCCTTCTTCACAATTGTCTTGGTCGCTTCTGGGCGGACTTCAAAGGTGTAAACACCGTTGGTTTCTGCTTGAATACCGGACTTCTCAGTGATTCTTGGGTGCTTGATTAAAAGCAAACAAGCAGCTGATGTTCCAGTCTCGGCAACTTTAGTGGTCTTAACTTTTTTTGTTGTAGCCATAAAAATTATTTGTTAGCGTCGCGAGCGAAATGAAAATTTTCATTTTCATTTCCGAGCAAGCGACACAAATACAAGAAAATTTATCTTATATTTTGCTTTTATTTAGCCGAAGCCAACTTATTTTCCATAAACTTGATCGACTCTTCAGGTTTTTCAATAATGAGATACTTGTAGTTCAAAATATCAAGTGGGTTAATGTTACGAACTTCATCAAGCTCAATCGCGCTAATATTGCGGAAAGATTTCTTGATAACTTCGCTATTGTCCCAGATATTTATAAGAGCAGCATTACGTCTCTTGGTAGCCAACTTTTCAAAACCTTTGATACCAGCCCAAGCAGCAATTGCTGAGACAGCGTCTTTAGTTTTTGGAGCAGACATACTGATAGAATCAACGAACAAGATTTCACCATCTTTGTACTTTTTGGACAAAATAGTGAAGAGAGCTTTCGCTTTCATCTTCTTGTTGATTTTACGAGCGTAGACTTTGTCGTTGCGCGGGCCATGAGCGACGCCACCACCAATCCAAATCGGAGATCTGGTTGATCCGTGACGAGCCTGACCTGTTCCCTTCTGGCGCCATGGCTTCTTACCACCTCCAGACACTTCACCGCGAGTCTTGGTATGAGCCAAGTTAACGCGAGCGTCTGAGAGCATAGAAGTCATTACTTGGTGAACCAAGTCTGCATTCCACGGAAGACCGAAAACTTTTTCTGACAAAGAAATTTTTGAAACTTCCTTACCTTTCTGGTTATAAACTGATGTTTCCATATATTTTCAATTATCCGCGAATTTCGACTAATGTTCCCCTGCGACCTGGGATAGCGCCTTCGACCAAAAGCTCTTTTTTCTCTAAATCAATACCAACCAACTTCAAGTTCTTGATAGTTATACGATCGGAACCCATACGGCCGGCCATACGCATACCTTTTGGCACGCGACCACCGCAACGAGTACCACCGGAGATAGAACCCGGTGCACGCTCAGAGTGTTTCTGACCGTGTGAACGTGGTTGACCCTTGAAACCATGGCGTTTGATAACACCCTGGAAACCTTTACCTTTAGAAATAGAAGAAATTTGCACTTCCTCTCCTTCTTTAAAAGTAGTTAGATCTACCTTATCACCAACTTTAAGTGTACTTGGTTCTTTCAAACGAAACTCTTTCAAGTAAGCGTATGAACCTCCCTTCATGTGGCCAAGGACGGGCTTGGAGATGTTCTTGGCATTTCTTTCGCCAAAACCAACTTGGACCGCGTCATAACCATCAACCTCTTTGGTCTTCACCTGAGTGACTACCAAATCGCCAATTGTAACGACAGTAACCGGACAGACCCGGCCTTCATCGTTGAATATCTGGCTCATATTCTTTTTAATTCCTAGTGTAAATTTCATGATATTCTTCCATTAATTCAGAAGTTCTGGATTTAAGCCATTTTAACTTCAATATTGACACCGTTAGGCAAGCTAAGGTTGGTCAAAGCCTCGATCACTTTGGCGTTTGGATTGATGATATCAATCAAACGTTTGTGAACACGCATTTCAAACTGTTCACGAGCATTTTTGAAAATGAAAGATGAACGGTTGACAGTATACTTTCGTATAACTGTTGGTAGAGGAATTGGACCAAGCACTTTCGCATCAAAACGAAGAGCTGTGTCAATTATCTGCTTGACTGAAGCGTCGAGGATCTTGGACTCATAAGCGCGAACGCGGATGCGTAGGCGGTTGACTCCTTCTTCCTTTACAGCTTTAGCCTTTGCAGGTTTTTTTGTAATTTCTTTTGCAGTCATATTCTGGGTCTCAATAATTTCGGTGGTCAGTGAGTTTTAATGTCACCGACCGACCGATTTTAGTTGAGAAATTTAGGCAATAATCTTTGTGATAACACCTGAACCAACAGTCTTGCCACCTTCACGGATAGCTAGACGCATTTTTTCTTCCAAAGCAACTGGAGCCATCAGCTTAACGCTAAAGGTAACAGTATCGCCTGGCATAACCATTTCAACACCTTCGTTTAGAGTAACTTCACCAGTTACGTCAGTTGTACGAATGTAGAATTGTGGCTTGTAACCCTTAAAGAATGGAGTGTGGCGACCACCTTCCTCTTTCTTCAAGATGTAAACTTCAGCAGTAAATTCAGTGTGTGGAGTGGTAGTACCTGGTTTACAGAGAACTTGACCACGGGTAACGTCTTCCTTGCGAGTACCGCGTAGAAGAACACCAGCGTTGTCTCCTGCTTGACCCTGTTGCAAAGACTTGTTGAACATTTCAATACCAGTAATGGTAGATTTTGCAGTTGGCTTAATACCAACAATTTCAACTTCGTCACCAACCTTAGCTACACCTCTTTCAATACGGCCGGTAACAACAGTTCCACGACCTTCAATTGAGAAGATGTCTTCAATAGGCATAAGGAAAGGCTTATCGATATCACGAACTGGCATAGGGATATAAGTATCCAATGCGTTCAAGAGCTCGGTAATCTTCATTGACCATTCGTCATCGATTCCAGTAGCTTCCAAAGCCTTAAGAGCAGAACCCTTAATAATAGGAGCGTTCTTTCCATCGAAACCGTACTTGGTCAACAAATCGCGGATTTCCTCTTCAACGAGATCCAACATATCTTTGTCATCAACCAAGTCAACTTTGTTCAAGAAGACCACGATGGTTTTAACACCAACCTGTGAAGCCAAAAGAATGTGTTCACGAGTCTGAGGCATAGGACCGTCAACAGCAGAAACAACGAGAATAGCACCGTCCATTTGGGCAGCACCAGTAATCATGTTCTTGACGTAGTCGGCGTGTCCAGGACAGTCAACGTGAGCATAGTGACGATTCTCGGTTGAATATTCAACGTGAGAAATCGCAATAGTAATAATCTTTGATGAGTCGCGGCGGCCGTCTTTTTCAGAAGCCTTAGCAACCTGATCATAAGCGATAGCGTTAGCCAAACCCTTACGTGACTGAACAGCTGTAATAGCTGCGGTCAAAGTAGTCTTACCGTGGTCAACGTGGCCAATAGTACCAACGTTAACATGCGGTTTTGTTCTTGCAAACTCTGCCATATATTATTATGTTTTGAACTAATTTTTTTAATTATCTAAAGTGAACACGAGAATGTGGTTCTCTTCAAACAACTAAATAACTTAATTCGCTTACCCAAATCTTTGAGATTGGGTGGCCATTGTGTGGCCAGCTTATAAATAGCACTTAAGCGTGGTGTCCATCTTGCCCGGGTTCGTCGTCCTAGGTAAGAAAAAACCGCAAAAATGCGTTACCGACATAGTAACAAATTGTAGAACAATGTCAACCCCGTAGTAGATTTTTGCCTTTGAACGGATTACTACCGCGGACATATTGTGGATTTTGATACTAATTCACTCTGCGAGAGCGTGATAACTAATGTTTGTCCGTTCGGTGGAAGTAAGACAAAAATCACTAACCGGGCAAGGGCCAACCCAACAGATCTCAGTACCAAAAGCTCAAAAGGACACCAATCACACCTAAAGGACACCAAAATACCCTTATTTTATAACCCTAGACCAAGGACCGACCTTGGTTTGGGAGTTATCTGTGGATAACTTTCCAAATAAAAAACCGGGCCACTCTCCTTTCAAGAGCGGCCCAGGGCTAATTTCTAAATTACATAATCATTGTTTGATACTGAAAAGAATCTTGTCATCAGGTTCGAAGGTTGCATCCTCCTGTTCACCGTGTGGAGCCAAATAATGGCTTCCGCAGGAGTAGTAGAAACGCAGTGTTCTCCTGACGCTGACATTTCCTTCCAACTCAAATTTCATTGACATTACTGCAAGGTGTAATGTTTCCCTGTACTCCATAAACTCTTTTTGTTTTACCAACCCGCGAATAATGTCTGGATGAAAAGTAGACAGACCAAAATTTTGGGCTCTGTCATAAAGCTCTTGCCATCCGGTTTTTTCCGTTAGGTTAAGCTGTCTGGGCGTGGTGACACCAAGCTGCCAACGATTACCACCGAACGGAGACATCCACGTACAGATACCTGTTATATATTGTGGAACAAAACATTTATCAATCACCTTTACCCCACTCTCTTCAATTTCGTTACGAAATTTGAAGGGAACAACCTTGGCAACCGTATGCTCAAAAGAAACGAGATGCGAGCATATTACTTGAGCCGGACAAATCACCAGTTTTTTAGAGTTGATCATTCGCAAGAAATCAACATAGTCGTCGAAGCCGGCCTGAGCAGCCAAAGTCATAATGGCTGCTTTGATTTTACCGGTCTCCGTCTTGTCGTAATCTCTCGGATTGGTGTACGGTTCGCGGTCGGTGTTGTTGTCTGGTTTCAGACTGCCTGTTTTACTTGTCATTGTCTCTTCTCCCCGTGCTTTCGCACGTTCTTAGGGTTATTCATCCTCTACCTGAGGAATGGGCTGATTGACCAACCTTGGTCACAGCCAAAAGTTTTCATACAGATGGGAACTTTTGGCTGTGACCAGGTTTAATATGTAATTTAGATTTAAAAGAACTGGGTACATAGAACACCAGTTTTGAGACAAAGTCAACAAAACCCACTTGAGGCCGGACCTCAAGTAGGTTTTGTTTTAAGATACTACATCATCAAAATTTTGTTGAAGTCGGCAGTCTCGAGACTTCCACGTCCGATCAATAATCCCGCCACGTCCCCAGTACGGAGAAAGCCTTGAGCGTTTTTGGAAGACACTGAGCCACCATAGAGTATAGACACTTTGTCCGCCGTCTCGCGGCCAAACAAATCAGACAAGCATTTGCGAACAAAAATAGTAGCTTCGTGCAAATCTCTCTCATCAATAGCTCCACTTTCCTTTTTGCCGATAGCCCAGACTGGTTCATAGGCTACAATAATTTTTGGTACTTGAATACGTTTAATCTTGGACAAGGAAATGGAAATTTGTTCTTTCAAATTGTGCCAGAAATCTCCCTGGTCATCACGAATAGTTTCGCCAACACAGAGAATTGGAGTTAGTCCTGCCTTCATAGCCAAAGCTACTTTCTGAGCAACGAGTTCAGCTGTCTCACCAATCTTGCGTCTTTCGGAATGTCCGAGTATAACATATTGAGCACCCGCGGATTTCAACATATTCACAGTATTTTCACCCGTAAATGATCCCTCGAGATTTAACGATACGTCTTGAGCACCCCAAGACACATTAGCAGACTTGTTGGTAGACAGAACCGGCAAAAAAGCCATCGGCGGACAGATGACTACTTTGGTATTTTTTAATTTCGGCCAGAATTTCTTCTGTTCAAGAACAATCTTCTTGGCTAGATCTAGAGATGAAGGATTGGCCTTCCAGTTCGCAATAATAATTTTTTTCTTTTCCATGGCCCTATTATATCACTTTTAAGCCATTTAGTCCAATTTTTACCCGTTAAAGTTTTTGCCAACAAAAAAGTTGGCCAAGGTAGTCTTGAGAAAATTCCTACCATATCTCGTCTTGAGATACTTCTCTCTC
>JBAWVR010000023.1:0-14040 GCA_037147155.1 bacterium
GGACAGAAGCTTTTCAAGCTTTAAAGCGGGGTTCGACTCCCCGTAGGGTCACAAATTGCAAAAAAGACTGGACTGCTCCAGTCTTTTTTGTATTTGTGAAGACGGAGGCATAATTCGCCAGCAGGCGAATAGCCGAGTCCGGGGCTGGAAAATTTGCGAGTGGCTGACGAGCAAATTATTGTGGCTTACATAATTCTGTATACGAAGTATTCAATATTTCGTGACGGCGAAGAAAAAAGTCGTGACCAAAGCGAAGCGACTCCCCGTAAAATATTTAGTGATTTGTGACCACATAATTCTGTATACGAAGTATTCAATATTTTGTGACGACGAGAAAAATACTCCTGACCGACTCCCTGTAATAAAACTAGCACTACTGCAGGTTTTTAGCTTTATGCTATAATTCCCCTATCTATGGAAACACACTTCCCCGTCAAAGAAAAACTTCATACGGACATTTTAGAAGAAAAATACGGCCCAATACATGCCGTAGTTTTGAGACATGACAATGTTAGCGAATCACCAAAAGGGGCTAAACGCATTCGTGAGGCTAGACTCGTTGATGAAAAGGATATCTTACGAACATACGCTTTGACCATGCTCACTTACGATAAAGGTAACAAAGAATTGGTTGATATTGATAATGAAATTCGCCAAGGTGGCCTGATTGGAAAAACTTTTCGTAGTCATGGATACACCGTCAAGAAAAATGTTATAGACGTCTTTATTATGGATATACCAGAATGGATGAGTAAAGATTTTCACAAAGATGACAAAAACGCCAAAGCTCGCTTAACCGAATTTTATGCAAAAAAGGAGGATTCGACACCTGTTATTTATGGCACAGTTCTTGAAGTATATAGTCCGGATTTTAAAGACCCAAAGGATGGAATCAACGAGGTAGATATGTCTCAAGTCAATCCTCTAACTGGCGCTCTACAGAGCGTTGGTGTACCAACTGATGAAATCTGGGAACGACTAGACCGTGCTGCCGAGAGCAATGAGTGGGATGACTTGAAAGATAGATACGAGCAGGCCAGGAAGCTCAGCCAACCAGCCATTGATTCGCTACACGAAAGAATCATCGATTATCTAAATAACAAAAGATAATTATGATAACCGAATTAGCAGACTTTAACCAAAATTACCTAGACTCACTTCCAGGAAAAGAAGAAATTGTCATAAGTGATAAAGGTCTTTACCATACAATAATTTGTGATGGTACACCAGCCGGGGTTGTTGGGTTTATTAAACCAAAGTCAGAAACACAAACAGATTGGGGTTTTGTTCAAATTATTATTGCATCTGAATTTCGCGGACGTGGCCTGGTTAAAATCGCTGAAGACCTATTGGCGGAGAAGTATGGTTTAAAAAAGCTTTTGGCAACAATAAAACTGGAAAACATTGCCTCCATGAAATCTCACAAAAAGCTTGGTTTCAAAATTTTATCGGAAGAAAAAATTATGGAATTACGAACCAAAGGTTTATTAAAGGAAAATGAGGTAAGATTAGAGAAAATATATTAAAAGAAAATCGGTCCGCCATCCAGGCAGACCGATTGTGTAAATGAGGAGATTTAGATTTTCAAACCAGCCGGACGAGGACGTCCACAGGTGTTTTTTTCATCAAAAGCCAGAGTAAAAATCTGAAGCCCGATCAACAGACTCTTTGGGTTGTGCTTGGAAGGATAACAAACGAAATGATTTTTGGCAAAATCAGTTGTTGCAGTTCCAACTACCCCGGAGCCAAGCCTTTTATCGGCAAGATCTTTTGTTTTAGCCAAACAGTGATTAACAATGCACATGAAAAGTTCGTCATTGTTTAGCAAACCTTCGAGCTCTTTTTGCTGACCGACTGGCAAATTGGAGCGAGCTAAAATGGCCGAGAAATGAAAAACTCCTTTCTCATCTTCATGACAACAAGACCGAGCTGACTGATAGGGACTGATAAGTCCGACAGGTATTGAACCCTTGTACTTTTTCAAACCCACAGTGAAGGCCTGAATCATCCTGGCCTCAATCAGAGTAGTGCCCAGAATGTTCTTAACACTATCGACAACAAGCATGGTTTTTTCGTCTGATTTAGTACTCATCACATTTCCTCCTAGAAAAATGTATTAAGTCAAAGACCGATTAGAGAGGAAACCTTCCTCTCTACCCTAGATACATATAATCACTAAAATATCTTTGAGTCAAGCCATAAAATAGTAGTCTGGTTATTTGCCAATAAATGTGTTAAATTGTTTTTACATGAAAATTTTAGGCATCGAGACATCTTGCGACGAGACTGGCGTTTCCCTTTTGGAAGCAACTGGAACCCTACCAAACATTTCTTTCAAAGTATTGGGTGATTCTCTGTATTCTCAAATCAAAATCCATGCCGAATACGGTGGAGTTTTTCCCATGATGGCCAAACGCGCTCATGCTCTAAACCTCGTCGGATTATTTACCAAGACCTTGAAAGACGCTGGAGAATATATTGAAGAAAACACAGTTATTTCTGAAACCATCACAGAACAAGTTAAAACCATTCTTGCTCGTGAAGACGGCATGGCTGATGAGTTACTAAAATTAGTGGCAAACATTCGTCGTCCAGATATTGGAGCTTTGGCTGTCACTCACGGACCAGGTCTAGAACCAGCTCTCTGGGTTGGCGTCAATTTTGCTCGGGCACTGTCCACGATTTGGAATATTCCGATAGTTCCAACCAACCACATGCAAGGCCATATCTTTGCTACTGCCATGGATACCGAAGGTAAACTTCATGTCACCAACTTCCCTATTATCTCTCTTTTGATTAGCGGTGGTCATACCGAACTTGTCCTCATGAAGGATTGGCTCTCCGCCGAAATTGTCGGACGTACTCGCGACGACGCAGTCGGTGAAGCGTTTGATAAAGTGGCTAGAATTTTGGGATTACCATATCCTGGTGGTCCGCAGATTTCTCGTCTGGCTAGTATTCATCGGGAAAAAGGTGCCAACCAAAATATTTGGAAACTTCCCAAGCCGATGATTCATTCTCACGATTTAGATTTTTCTTTTTCTGGTTTAAAGACCGCTGTGCTCTATGCTGTCAAAAGTCATGGTGAATTATCTGAGGATGACAAAGAAACTCTGGCTCGCGAGTTTGAAGATACAGCGACAGAAGTTTTGGTCGTAAAGACCTTGGCTGCTGTTCGTCAGTATTCCGCCGAAGCTATCATTATTGGCGGTGGGGTTAGTTGTAATATTGCTATTCGCAAAGCCTTTACTGAAATGGGCGAACGAGAAAATATTCGCGTACTTTTACCTGATCCAAAACTATCTACCGACAACTCAGTTATGATTGCCATCGCTGGTTATATCAATCTCTCCGCTGGTGCTCCAACCAAAGTCGGTTCTGATGAAATCAAAGCGCAAGGAAATTTGAAATTGAATTAAGCTCAAATCCTTGTTTGGACGTGACTACACGCCACTTTTTTGCTATCATATCCATATATGACTAATGAAAATAATGCCGACCCACGTAAAGACACTACGACCGGGCAGGTAGCCGCAGGAGATGACAAAAAAGCTCGAATTTACCCTGAATCCAAGCTGGTCCATGAGAAATTCCTAAAACCTTTTAATGCTCAGGAAACCGAAGCTCGAATCTACAAACTTTGGGAAGATTCTGGCTATTTTAACCCTGACAATCTCCCCGCTCGTCACCAAACTCCATACACCATCGTTCTTCCACCACCAAACGTGACTGGAATTTTGCACATGGGTCATGCCGTCGCCATAACCTTGGAAGATATCATGATTCGCTATCATCGTATGCAAGGATTCAAAACTTTGTGGCTGCCTGGTACCGACCACGCCGCAATTGCGACCCAATCCAAAGTGGAAAAAGACATTTCCAAGAAAGAAGGCAAAACTCGCTACGACCTCGGGCGTGAAGAAATGTTGAAACGTATCGGTGAATTTGTTCAAGGCAGTCATGACACCATTATCAAACAAGCCAAAACTTTTGGTGCATCTTGTGATTGGTCACGCGAAGCCTTTACTCTGGACGACAAGAGAAATTTTGCTGTCCGCACCGCTTTCAAAGCCATGTATGACGATGGTTTGATTTATCGTGGACACCGTATTGTAAACTGGGATCCAAAAGGCCAGACCACAATTTCTGATGATGAGATTGTTTATGTTGAAGAAAAAACTAAATTTTACTATTTCAAGTATGGACCTTTTGTAATTGGTACTTCTCGCCCAGAAACAAAGTTTGGCGATAAGTGTGTTGTTATGCATCCAGACGACAAACGTTACAGTGCTTACAAACACGGACAGGAAATTGAATTGGAATGGATTAATGGTCCAATCAAAGCAGTTGTAATCAAAGACGAAGCCATAGATATGGCATTCGGAACTGGTGTTATGACTATCACTCCATGGCACAGTATGGAAGACTTTGAAATTGCTCGTCGTCATAACCTCGACAAAGAACAAATTATTGACAAATATGGCAAACTCATGCCAGTGGCAGGAGAATTTGCTGGTATGAAGATTACCGAGGCTCGCCAAAAAATTGTTGACAAGTTACAGGCAAAAGGTTTGGTGGAAAAAGTTGAAGACTATGTTCACAACGTGGCTACAGCCGAAAGAACTGGAGGTATGATTGAGCCGCAAATTATGAATCAGTGGTTCGTCGCTGTTAACAAACCTTTTATTATTAAACATTCTCAAATTAATGGCATTCCTGCCGGATCAACTATTACCCTCAAGGATTTAATGAGTAAGGTGGTTTTGAATAATCAAATTGAAATTATTCCAGATTATTTCGGCAAGACTTACTTCCACTGGATTGAAAAATTGAACGACTGGTGTATCAGCCGTCAGATTTGGTATGGTCACCGTGTTCCTGTCTGGTACCGCAATATTAACGGTCAGGAAGAGGTTTATAACGGTCTAGAAGCCCCTATAGGCGAAGGTTGGACTCAAGACGAAGATACACTGGATACCTGGTTTTCTTCGGCTTTATGGACCTTTTCTACCCTTGGTTGGCCAGAGGCTTTTGACTCTACTACAGGGCTTCCAAAGCCAGGTACCGACCTCGCTCTCTTTCACCCAACTCAAGTTCTAGAGACCGGTTATGATATTCTTTTCTTCTGGGTGGCACGTATGATTCTTATGTCGGGATACCACCTAGGTACTATTCCATTTAGTAAAATATATTTGCATGGTACAGTTCGCGACAATCAAGGTCGCAAATTTTCCAAAACTTTGAACAACGGTGTTGATCCAATGGAAGTCTCAGCCAAGTTTGGTACTGATGCTGGACGCATGGGTATAGTTATCGGAAACACCCCTGGTATTGATTTCAAATTCTCTGAAGACAAAATCCGTGCCCAAGCCAAGTTCGCCAACAAGATTTGGAATGCCTCCCGCTTTGTTCTCTCTAATCTTGATGATTTTGATTTTTCTTCCACACCAGAACTGACCGAGGAAGATCAAAAATCTATGGACGAATTAAACACTTTCATTGTCGATATTACCAAAGACATGGATGAATACCGCTTCTATATGGCCAGTGATAAAATCTACAACTACTTTTGGCACGACTTTGCTGATATAATAATTGAGAGAAGCAAGACTACTATCTTCGGTCAAGATGACAAAGCCAAAAAATCTGTTCAGTACATGACTTGGACCATTCTCACTACTCTCCTAAAAGTCATTCACCCATTCATGCCGTTTGTCACCGAAGAAATCTGGTCTCTCCTGCCTCTCACCAATAGAAAGCTACTCATGATTGAAGAGTGGCCAAAGCAAAAATAATTAAATATGGGAATCAACCTAACAACTGTTCTTTACGCACTACTCACTGGCTTCCTACCGGTCTTCTTTTGGTTGTGGTTTTGGATGCGCCAAGATTGTCATCCCGAACCAAAAACCTCACTCTTGATCGGTTTTGTGGCTGGTTGTTTAGCAGTTATTGCTTCCTTCTTTTTGGAAAAATTCGCAGCTGGTAACCCTTTCTTTCCATCAACAACAAAAGAATTCTTCATGTATGTCACACCGGCAATTGAAGAATTATCTAAATTTGTTTTTGCCTATATTTTTGTTTTACACGCCAAAGAAAACGATGAGCGCATTGATCCAATGATTTATATGATTACCGTAGCTCTCGGTTTTGCTGCTCTTGAAAATACACTCTTCTTATTGGACCCATTCATTAAGGGTGATATTGCTACTGGTTTTATCACAGGTAATATGCGCTTTATTGGAGCCACATTAATTCACACAGTTTCATCGGCCACAATAGGTTTTGGCATGGCTATTGCCTACTGCTGGTCATCCTGGTCAAAGAGAGTCACTACTTTTATTGCAATAATTGTCGCCATTGGTTTGCATGGTTTGTTTAATTTCTTTATAATTAAGACTGGAGGGGATGGAAAAATATACTCCTTTATAATTGTTTGGGGATTAGCAATCGTACTCATGATCGCCTTTCAAAGAATCCGCCAAGCGAAACAAGTTTGTCCTATTATTAATTAACTTATAATTTATGTCTCACGACAAAAAATCATTTTTTGATAAACTGACTGGGGCCATGAGCCTTAAAGAAGATAGCAAAGAAGAATCTGACGAATTGGCTTTAGAGTCAGAAGAAAGCTCTGATGGTCAACTATCTGTGGATGTCTACCAGACTCCTAAAGAAATTGTAATCAAAACTATGGTAGCTGGTGTCAGACCAGAAGATTTAGATGTAACTATAACTCGTGATATGGTGACAATTGAAGGACATCGCGAAGATGCCAACACCACAGAGTCTCCCGACTATTTTCACCAAGAATTATATTGGGGTAGTTTTTCTCGAACAATTATTCTGCCACAAGAAATCGACACTGAAGCGGTTGAAGCTATCCAAAAGCAAGGCATGCTAATAATCCGCCTACCGAAGATTGATCGAAACAAGCAGAGCAAGGTGAAGATAAAGAGTGAGGGGAAATAAAAAGATGGTCCAAGAATAAACTTGGACCATTTTGTGCTGTGCGAGAGCATGATTATTTCTTCGTGGGCAAGTTGATTTGAGTTTCACCAACATTACCCTGCCCATCAACTGGTGTATCCAGATGAATACTTTTTCCACCTGAAGTAACCTTTTGTGTGATGGGATAATCATACTGACCTTTGAGGAAGTGACTCGACACATGCGAATTATCAATCCGCAGGGGTGGAGCCGGGGGTGGAAGCTGACCTGTCATGTTGCACCTCCGCATGTTGTTTTGGTTCATACCATTCCTCCCACAACGTGTGAAAGGAACTCTGTTTATATTCTACCATTGGTAGAAAGTCTAGCAACGCGCATCTCGTCATTTCAAAGGATTGTTTAATGTCATCATCACAAAGGAACCTTGCACTCTTTAGTTTTTTTCGCATTATTGCCAGACAACCAGTATTATCACTAGACAACAGTCTTTTGAACAAGACAATATCATCACCCTTAAAATACTCAGTGGCAAAAAGTAAATACGAATAAGAGAAGCAAAGATTCTGAATAGCAGCTCGGTGGTTATTCTGAAAAGAATAGCTAACTCCCCAGCCATAAAAGATTAATGAACATCGGGCCAAATAAATCGAGGTATCACTAGTTACGGTGACATAATTTGTAATATTAACAAACTTAGAAATATCTCCGTAAATTAATTCACCAGTTTTTATTGGCTCAATTACGACGGGATCAAGGTTTTCTGCTAATTTTGAAATATAGCTCTCTCCAACACAAACAACATCAAGATATAAAATTTGATAAGTCTGATATGGACAGTCCGCTTTCAAAACCACAAATAAATCCGTATCGTCTCCTTTCTTGTTACCATACCAAAGAACTGCAACCACATATTCTTGTTTCAAACTTAAAAATAACAATCTGAGAATATTGTTAATATTTTCCATAGCAACCTCTCTTTTATGGTTTAATTCTAAATTAATAGTACAATGATTATTGGTAAATTGCAACCTTATATGGTCTGAGGCACAAGAACAAGTTATTATTTGCACAATAGAAAAACACCCGCAGGGGTGTTTTTCTTTAGTTTTCTGATAAACTATCTCCAGCATTATTTACTGGTTCTAATCAGCTGGTTCCGTCTCTGGGAAGACAGCAGATACAACTCCAGCATTGGCTGAGTTGGTAGCTGTGGCACCAGCAACGGTGAAGAAGTTAACTGGGACACCGACTAGAGTATAACCAGTCTTAGCGGTAATAGTAATTGTCGCTGTATAGACAGTTGAATTTGCAAAAGTTTCTGCAACTGGGCTCCATGCAATAGTGGCTGTATATCCAGTACCATCGGCTAATGTAGAAACAGGAGTTGCACCAGCGACTGGAGCAGTAACTCCAGAGATAGCCGCAGCGGCTATAGTAGTGGCGGTAGCTGGGAAGACTGCCGTAATAACTCCTGCATTAATTGAGTTGGTAGCGGTAGCTCCGGCAACAGTGAAGAAGTTTGCTGGGACACCGGCCAAAGTATAACCTGTCTTTGGTGTAAGTGTAATAGTTGCAGTGTAAGCAGTAGCACTAGCAAAAGTAACTGGATTTCCACTCCAAGCGATAGTAGCGGTGTAACCTGTACCATCGGCCAAGGTAGAAACTGGAGTAGCTCCCGTGACTGGAGCAGTGACACCAGCAACCGCAGCGGTAGCAATAGTGGTAGCAGTGACTGGAAAGACTGCCGTAATTACACCAGAGCTGAGAGCATTGGTAGCTGTCGCACCGGCAACGGTAAAGAAGTTGGCTGGAACACCTGAAAAAATATAATTTCCTACTGTATGAAGAGTAATGGTGGCGGTGTAGACAGTGGCACTAGCGAATGTAGCCGGGCTTCCACTCCAAGCAATAGTGGCGGTATAGCCAATACCACCAGGTAAGGTAGATACCGGGGTAGCTCCTGTGACTGGGGCAGTTACACCAGCAATGACAGGGGCACTAACAATTACTCTTCTATTGCGTAAAAGAGGATTGGACACCGAAGGTGTCTCACTCACAACCTCAGGTGAAGATGGATTACTAGTAACAACTACAGGATTAGTTGCTGGAGTTGTAACAACTTCTACAACTGGACTTGATTCATTACCTGGAACTGATGCATTATTATCCACGGCAATGCTGTTCTTGGCTAAAATCCTATTAATTAAACCTCTAGTGGAAGCAAAAAATGCTCCGGTACCTTGAGTTAGACCTTGAGGATCCAATATTTCAGAGCGATTTGCTTCTTGAAACATAGTAACTGCCTTCTTGGTTAAATTACCAAAGTAATTTGTTTCTTGACCTGATGAACCAATTCCTGTCAAAGCAACGGGAAAACCATTATTATTAAGAAAAATCTGAAGCTCCTTAACTTCATTATCAATCATCCCCAACTTTAAACTCTTAGTAAAGGTAAAACTAGAGTCTGCCGAAACATAATTTGTTATGCCATAGCAGGTGGAGATTGCTAGCATAAAAAATAAAAGACCTAAAATTATTTTTTTCATTTTTATTATTAATAAATAACTAAATAATTATATAGAAAATATAATTACAATAATTATATCACGACGTCAATAATTTTGTAACAAATATCCACAGGTGGCGTTTTTCGAGTCCGCACGCAAGACATTCCCATGCCTTGCTCACTCGGCACAAATTAAAAAGGCACCATTTCTGGTGCTTTTTAATTTGTGCCGAGGGGCGGACTAGCACCCGAGTTACTAAGTCACTTTGAAACTTATCAGTTTCAAAATGACATAAGTACTCGTGACCTCGACTCGCCCGTTTTTCTCACTTAGATTCGAAAAACATGGCTCCGTCTTTCGAGTCCGCACAGAAGACGGGGCGGACACGCTTCGCATTCTCCCGCGACTCTCACCTCGTCGTCACTCGGTTCGGTCTGGGCACCAACTCGCTCCCAGACTTACTAGTCTGGGTCCCGCTCCGTTGTTCGAGTCCGCCCGCAAGACATTCCCATGTCTTGCTCCCTCGGCACAAATTTAAAAGGCACCATTTCTGGTGCTTTTTAATTTGTGCCGAGGGGCGGACTCGAACCGCCGACCCCATCCTCTTCAGGGACATGCTCTACCAACTGAGCTACCTCGGCATTAAATTATTTCTTTGCAGGCAAGACAGAGTTTAACTTATCTGTAGCATTTTGTACAGTCTGTATTTGTTTATTTGCTGTCTCATACATAAGCTTGGCCTTTTGATAATATGGTTCAATTGCATAATAAGCTGAGACTGAAGCAATAATAATAATCAACCAATAACCAATCCTAAACATAGACGAATATACAGCCTTTCTATGCATCTTACGAAGAAGAGAATTGTTTTCTTCAACAAGCCCCTTAACCTCTTTTAGCATAATTCTATCTTTCTCGTCCATGGCAAAACTATAGCAAAAAACTAAATAAAAAACAAATACTTTTTACTGTGATAAAATACAAAAATGTGATATATTCCTATCAAAGAAAAGTAATTTTTTTACTTACTTTATGCCCATATAGTTCAATGGATAGAACAACCCCGTCCTAAGGGGTGGATGTAGGTTCGATTCCTACTACGGGCACACGCTTTTAATTAGAAAAACTTTTAATCAAATTAAAAACAACACCTAAGGGTGTTGTTTTTAATTTTACATTATAGTCCTAATTTTTCTTTTAAAAGTTCCTCGTTGAAACCAACAAAAACTTCAGAGTCTATTTTTACTACCGGAACACCCATTTGTCCCGAAATTTCAACCATCTCTTTACGCTTTTCTAAGTCCATACCAACATTATATTCAGTAAAAGCAATTCCCTTCTTTTTCATAAAATCCTTGGCTAAAACGCAATAATAACAAGTTGGTGTTGAATATATTTCTATTTTTTTCATAATATAATTTTAACAAATATATATCAAAAACAAAATACTTTTAAAGTGTTAAGTTTTATGTTTATATTTTTATTCACTAAATAAACTTTTAACCTTATCCCAGAAACTTAGTTTTAACTCGGGGGTAGATGTAGTAACGTCATCTTTCTTTCCAACAAAGACAATCATCTGTTCGCCTTCCTTAGCCATACCGTATTTATCACGAATAGTTTCCTCAGTCCCCTGACCTGTCTGGAGCCGGTTAATTTTATCAGACAAATCGGCTTTTCTTGACTCTAATGAGCTGAGTTTTGTCTTTTCTCGAGTTAGAGAGTCAACATTTCCACTATATTTAAGGTAAACTGAATATGTGGCCTTACCTATAATTACAATCAAGACCAAAACAACAAAGATTATTATCTTAGAATAAGCTATTCGGCGCCAACCGCTTCCATCTTGAAAGTTATGCATAAATAATATATGATTGTCTTAAGTTAATTTAATCACCCAAAAACATGCTTTTCAATAAAGGAACTCAAAAATTTGTAAGAATTATCTGGATGGTGGTAGCCGCTTTGATTATCATCAGTATGATCATTCTCTATATACCTGGCTTGATCCAATTATAGCTCAAATATACTAAAACAAAAATGCCCCGGAGGGCATTTTTAGTTATTCACCCGATCGAATCATCTTGAGGTATACGTCTTGTGGAATATTGACAGTACCGTGTTCCTTCATCTTTTTCTTACCTTTTTTCTGTTTCTCTCTAAGTTTCATTTTACGAGTAATATCCCCACCATACAAATATCCGGTAACATCTTTTTTAAGCGCCGTAACTGTTCTGGAAGAAATAATTCGTCCAAGGGCCTTACCTTGAATTTTTGTTGTAAACATTTGTCTTGGTAAAACACTAAAAAGTTTTTCTACACTAGCTTCAGCCTCCTCCTGAACACGACGACGAGCTACAACCCGAGTAAAAGCCACCACCGGTTCATCTGCCACCAAAACATCCAAGCGTACCACATCAGCTGGACGTAATCCCATAATTTCATAAGAAATAGATGCATAGCCTGAAGTAATACTTTTAAGTTCATCGAAGAAATTGCGCATTAATTCACGCAAAGGCATTTCAATGTTTAAAGCTGTTCGATTGTCTCCAAAATTTTCGGAGTCACCCAAAATCGCTTCGTGCTCATAAAGTTTTGTCATCAAAGCCCCCATATACTCACCTGGCGTAATTATCTTGATCTTCACCCAAGGCTCATAGACCTCTTGAACTGAATTATCGTCAGGAAATAGTGATGGAGAATATATTATATCCTTTTCACCATTACGATATAATATTTCATAAGTAATACTTGGAATTGTAACAATGAGCTCCAAATTAAATTCTCGGCGCAAACGTTCTACAATTATTTCCATATGTAGCATACCCAAAAAGCCACAGCGATAACCTCGCCCTAAAGTGCCAGACGATTCTTCTTCATAAGTAAATGAGGAGTCCGATAAACGTAAACGTCCCAAAGCTTGTTTAAGCACGTTCAAATCATCCTGACTTTCTGGATAAACAGATGCCCAAACAACCGGGTTTGGACTCATATAGCCGTGTAGTGCTTCTAGATTGTCTCTAGTAGAGGCTACAGTGTCTCCCACAGAGGCAATACCAGGTTCTTTGATTCCAGTAACAATATAACCAATTTCACCAGCACTAAGGATATCCGTCGGCTTCTCGGCCGGAGAAAAAATACCCACTTCCAGCGCCGTAAACGTCTCATCAGCTACTTTAAAGATCAATGGCATCCCTTTACGAACTTCGCCATTCATCACGCGTATATAAACAATGACTCCGCGATGATTATCATATTGAAAATCAAAAACCAAAGAACGAAATTCTTTATAATTTATATTTTCTATTTTGGGAGCAGGAACCCTTTTAATTAACTCTTGTAATAAATTGTCTACACCCTGACCAGTACGTCCAGACACTTCTAGTATTTCTTCGGTCGGGACATTCAAGAGTAAGGCAATTTCATGTTTAACTTCTTCAGTACGTGCCAAAGGTGAATCAATTTTACTGACCACCGGAATAATCACCAAACCAGATTCACGAGCCATATTTAAAGTTGTGAGAGTCTGAGCTTGAACACCTTGAGTAGCATCAACTAAAAGAATAGAACCTTCGACGGCCTTGAGGGCACGTGATACTTCGTAAGAAAAATCTATATGTCCAGGAGTATCAATTAGATTTAGTTCGAATTCCTGACCTTGGCATTGATAACGCATTTGTACCGGCTGCATCTTAATAGTAATACCTCTCTCGCGCTCAAGTTCCATAGAATCTAAAACTTGTTCCTTCATTTTACGAGCTTCAATCGTGTGAGTAATCTCAAGTAAACGGTCAGCCAGAGTGGACTTACCGTGATCGATATGGGCGATAATACTAAAATTTCGGATATGTTTTAAATCAGACATATGTGCATACTAGCAAAAAAACCAAGAAAAACCAAGACTATAATTCTCTGATTTCAGAGGGCAAAGGTTTAGCCTTCCAGATTTTTCGATGAAAGGTTTTCCAAGTTTCATTCAACTCTTCACTACCAAGGGCTAATAAAATAACAAAACTAGTAATTATACCCAATATCCCCGCTCCAAAGCCTTGCAAAAATATACCCATAAAGGTATTTAAATTAACAAGACCATTCAAAAAATTTAGACCCAAGTATGCTGCAAACCCACCTATAATCGCTGCAGAAAATCCTTGAAAAAAACTTGGAAATAGTGATTTTATAAAACCAGGGAATCTCCTATTAAGTCCGATCATCATAAACCAAGTTCCAGCGATCGTAGCTAAACTAAATCCAAGGGGTAATGTCAGTAAAGCAGTTACTGGCAAATCTTCTACACGTAAAATTGAATCTAAAAAATATTTAAAAACTGGAGCAACAGACGATAACTTCAAGAAGCCTAATCCGAGAACAACCGCTAAAATAGCTGAACCGACATTGCACCAAAAGGGATATTTAGTGTTACCCATGGCATAATAAGCTCGAAGTAAAAGTAAATTCAGACTTTGAGCTAAAATAGAAATCATAAACAGAGCCAGGGCCGCAGCAGTTAAACGAGTATCAGTCCAGTTGAAATGTCCTGAGCCATAAATAACACGAACGATTTGGGCACGCAATACTATGA
>JBAWVR010000024.1:0-13816 GCA_037147155.1 bacterium
CCGTAATAGGTAAGGCCATAAACTATATCATTAACTAAAGTTAAATTCCCACGGGGAGTATATCCATCACCAGACACTCCGCCAAAATTATAAAGTCTAGTATAGGGGGTAGTAGAGGCCATATCATATTCATACAGCACCCCTTTATTGTACGTTCCACCACCGTAAGCTAAACCATAAAATTTATTATTATAAACTATCAAAGCACCACCTTCCGGTCCGCTACCTACAGTTGAATTGAAGGTATGTAAAACAGAATAAGGAGTACTGGAGCACATATCATACTCGAACATGACTCCAAGATTGCTGGCACCTCCGGTTTTTGTCACGCCATAAAATTTTCCGTCTTTTTCAACTAGGTTGCCCCACGGCGCACTACCTGTAGCTGAAGAACTAAAACTCATCAGCTTTGTGTAAGCTGAAGTCGAAAGATCATACTCGTATATAACTCCTTTATTAGCAGTACCACCTGCTCGAGTCATACCATACAATTTACCATTATAAACAATTGGAGTATTGGCCGAATTATATCCATCAGAAGTTCCACCAGCAAAGTTATGCAAAACTGTATATGTCGGAATCTCCATCGCTGGTACCAAAGAGTAAACACCGATAAAAACAAACACCGTCATGAGTACGAAAGCCAGGGCATCTCTAGGTTTATTTTTAATATAATCTAGCATTCATAGTAATTATAACATGAACAATAAAAACGTAAAAACAAAAGCGCTCCTTTTTGACTAATTTAGTCAAAAAGGAGCGCTTTTCATATCTATTTTATTCGAGAATTCCATCCAAATTCACGTCGTATATTATAGCCTCCTGAATATGACGATATTTGATTATTTCTTCGGATTTAAACCACAAGGCAATCTCCTTTTCCGCCTCATCTGTTGTACCGGAAGCATGAATCAAATTGCGAATACAACGACCATCAGCGTCAGACATAGCATAAGAGTCGAGCACAAAGTCCCCACGAATAGTACCAACGTCAGACATGAGTGGCTCAGTACTACCTACCAATTTTCGCACCAAGGCTACTGAGTGAGCACCTTCCAAAATTATTGGAATCACCGGACCAGAAGACATATATTTCTTCAAACGTTCCAAAACATGTTTGCTTGATTCAATAGGATCAGTATACGGAGGAGTCAAACCCTTGGCCAAATAACCTTTGATGGTTTTTTCACCAGTTTTTCTCATCCATTCTGGATCAGTGGTATAGTGTTTCTCCACCATTTCCGGACTTGGCACAATCATTTTTAGGGCAATCATTTTCAAACCGACTTTTTCAAATCTCTGAATTATATCTCCAACCAAATTCCTCTGTACTGTATCAGGCTTCAAGATTACAAATGTTCTCTCCTGCTTTGGGTGTGTGTTTGTCATATGTTTATTTTGTCTGAATATTTTCTAATTTTTATAGTAACAAATCGTCATCTTCTATCACTGGCTCTTTCCGATACTTCTTCATAATTGCTTCTTCGACTTCTGCACGGTCTCCACCATATTTTAGATAAGACAATTCTTTTAATTTTTCTACTATAGTCTTGTCGCCCTTTGGTGGTGGCATAGCCTCCATACTAAATGGTGTAGTTGGCCGGCCGTGAGACAACATTCTAATATAGGCGTTAAAGTTGTCGATATTCATAATATCCTTAGCACTAAAAGTTGGAGCAAACTGTTTTTCCAAGAACTCTGCATCCTCAGAACCAACACGGAAAGCGGCAATCGAACCAACGTTACCAAAGACAGCATCTTTAATATTATCTGGCAATTGACCAATAAATTGGTGGGCAATATTTAGTGATAATTTATATTTACGTGCTTCGGACAAAATCTGAGAAATAGAATCAGTGGTAATATTTTGGAACTCATCAATGTAGAGATAGAACGGTGGCATGTCCTTTCCAAAAGAATCAACACGTGACAAGGCAGACATCAAGAATTTACCAACAATAATGAGACCAATCAAGTTTGAGTTAATATCTCCTAAGCGCCCCTTGGACAGGTTCACTAAAAGAATCTTTTTCTTGTCCATAATTTCACGGAAATTGAAAGTAGATCTCTCCTGCGCTATGATCGGACGCATGATTTCGTTGGACAAGAAGACGTCAAACTTGGAAGTAATGTAGGGAACAATGTTAGCTAACGACGCTTCTCCACCAGCCTTCTCCGCCACTTCGCGCCAGAACTGCACCACGATAGGATTTTTACAACGGTTAAGTTTTAATTCACGAAAAGCTTTATTAGCCATCACCCGAGAGACATCCAAAAGAGTATTGCCGGATTCTGGGTCTTCAATAACCAACATCACAGCATTACGGAAATATTGTTCAAACATTGGACCGCCGGCCGTCTTCATATCAAACAGTTTATTGAAGATAGACAACATTTCGTTTACCACAAAAGTCTTTTGCTCAGGAAAACGGACATCATATTCGAGCATATTGAGAGCCATCGGACGAGTGGTGTAAGCCGGGTCAAAATAAATAACATCTTCATAGCGCTCCTTTGGTATAGTCGAGAGAACGGTTTGAATATCACTACCGTGGGGGTCAATCATACAAACACCATCACCATTGGCGATATCTTGAGCAATCATGTTCAACATGATTGTGGTTTTACCAGTACCGGTTTGACCAATAGTATACAAGTGACGTAAACGATCTTCTTTGGCGAAGTGAATTTCCTTGGACACTCCACGGAATTTGTTCACACCCAATAATACTCCTTCCATTCCAATATCCATTGGTGCTGGAGCGGTAATAGCTTTGTTTTGCTTAAGAAATGGCGTAGCATCACGGCTAAAGCGTGGCCAGTGCAGTATAGTCGACAATTCTTTAATGTTGAGAGGAATAATATTCTTTTCATCAAACAAACGGAAAGAAAAATCGTTTAAGCATTCATCCATTTCCGCAGGACTCATTTTGGCAAATTTAAACTTATTACCAAAAGTATTTTCAAATTGGTTGAAAGAAGATTGAATATCACTTAATATTGATTTGGCGTTAGTTTCATTTTCAGCTGATACCACCAAGCGAATATTCGTCTCCACCGTCGGAGAACCAGCCTTGGTTCTAAAAGACTTAATAATATCTTCATCCACAACATCTTTCTTTTCTTCTTTTGGACCTTCACCAATTTTGGTTATTTCTTTGGCTACCATACTAGCCCCCTCCTTAATCATTCCTCCCCACACAGATAAAATTGAGGTCTCAAATTTTATTGCTTCCTTTAGTTTTGTACCCTTAGCAACTTCATTCAAAGCCTCCTGATATAATTTTGTATATTTATCACCGCAAGGTCTAAAGACAATCTGAAAGGCCGCACCTTGTCCCTCTTTTTTAATCTTAGAGAAAGTGTTGATCAAGACTGACAATGGATCATGCTCAAAGGTATCATAAGTTTTGATGGCGTAAATATGCTCTTTTTCTAGAGAAACATTGGAGGCTAAAGATACACCTTTGGTATTGAAAATATTGTAATCGTTATTCTGCTCAATCAGTCGAGCACCGGGGAAAATCGACAGAACTTGTTTTTCAAACATGACAGCCAAACTTTGTGGAACAGAGGCGTAGAAAACCAACTCTTCAGTATCAGTCGGGTTGGCCACTTCCAGTACCATGTATTTGGCTTCGTTCTGATGATCGTTGGAAACCAAAGACGACATACCCGCATAAAACTGTTCCATACCAGAAATAATTTCTGAAATCTTTTTGTTCTTCTCTTCCTCATCCGTCATTTGTGGAAAAATCACTTCGAACAAAACCATTTTCAAAGCTTGAGCTTCGGGAGTTTTTTCTTTCAAATCAACAATAGTAAAACCAGCTTTGACATACTGAACCAAAAAGCGATGAAAATCATCATAAAGATGATGATCATCTGTCTTGTCCACTATTTCCAAAGCGCGGCGAAGACCGTGCTCACGCAATATGGTAATGAGCTCACCCATCTTTTCATCATGCTCTTCTGGCGCTAGGTTTAATACAATAGCCTCAGACTCAGCTTTTGGAGCCGAGGCATCAGGGTGTAAAACTGATTCAACAGGCGTAGCTGCATACGACTTCAGTTGGTCACTAATCACCTTTTCACGTTCGGTAGCTAGACCCTTTTCAGACATTTCTTTTTCATGACGTAAAACTTCTCCACGCAGAAATTCTAATTCCTCCTGTGGTGAGGAAAACTTTTTTCCAGCTAGTTGAGATTCGAAATTTTCAATTGCCATACTAGGTTTGATTATACCTTACTTCTAATTATTCCCCAAAAGCTGTTTGCGGACTTCACTAATTTTTACCGACTTAATCATTTCTTTTTCTTTGATATTTATTTTATTTAGTGCCCCGACTAAATCATTGAGATTGCCCAGATAGTTTTCTTCCAAATCTGCGCTCATACCTAAATAGTCAGCCACCTCATCCAAGAAGTCACCGGTCGACATAAACAAATTATTAATGACAGTCATAGCGTCTTCAGTCTGACCATCACGTAATAGTCTTTTTATTTCTTGAAAAACTATGTCTTCTTTTTTATTGTTAAGCATTTTTTGTTTTAATTAGGCCGTGTTCCGAATTTGAATTATTTATCTTACAATTTTCCACCACTTTCCATTTTGATCAACGGAAAGTAAGTTTCCGTTTTTATCTTTAGTGATTTCAGCATATGGTCTATCATATAATTTTGCACCGTACATGTCAGTAACATAATGAACAACCTCATCATCTAGCGTCTCAGTCAAATCATATTGCCCTAAACCAAGTGGTTTTAAAATATGCTCATTCTCTTTTTCTTCTTTTTCAATTTTTTCTCTATGTATTTCATACCACTCACCATCTACAGCACTGAGACCAAACAATCCATCGTGAGTCAAATCTAATTTTTCAAAACTATGTCCTGACAAAAGTTTTTTACCACGTATATCAGTGATAAAGTGTAAAACTTTACCATCAACTGTCTCTGTTCGATCGTACATACCATGGCCCAAGTTTGGAATAGTCTCCAACTTATATTCTGGTGAAGGAATTGATTGATCAGTTGTTTCCACCATATCGATTAGCTCGCCATTTGTTTTATCTATGGAATATATTCTATCGTCTTTTCCATCTCCAAAAATACCAAATATCTCTTCGCCATTAGAAACGAGATCGTCATATTCATAGTCAGAAACAGTTTGACCATCTTTGTTTATCAGGAGATAAGAAAGTTTATCATCGTGTTGAACGGTTTTGCGCAATAGACCATCACCTAGGTCTAAAGTATCATTCATTGAATACTTCTTGTTGCGATCGGGTGAGTATTTTTCTATTGGTTCACTAGCAACTTTTACTTCTGGTGTTATTACTTCTTCTTTAGACTCAGGAACTTCCTCCTTTCCTTTTGTTGCTTCGGCCTTAGTAACAACCTTAGGTTCTCTGGACAAATCGCCTGCATCTCTATCATTTTCAAGTGGATTATATTCAGGTTCTTCTTCAGTTTTTACAACTGGAGCTGTTGGCACTACCTCAGGGGCGGCAGGAGCCTTTTTGCTTTCAGGAACTGCTTTGGCAGGCTTACCCACTTCTGTATCCTTGGCACGGCCATCAGCCAATTCTAAAGGATTACCGGTCTTCGGATCCAAAATATACCAGTTATCATTTTTCTTGCCATCTTTATCATATACTCTACCAATCAAGCGTCCTTCAGAATCTTTAGCCAAACGTTCATATTTTTCACTAGAAATTTTCTTGCCATCTTTATCAACTAGATAGTGAACCTCATTGGCACCGCCAACCATTTTCTCATCAAATAGCCCGTCTCCTAAATCAACTAATTCCTCCTCTTCATAACTTGTCGGTGCGCCGGTATCAAGTGGAGAATATTCTGTCTCCGCTTCTTCTTCTGGTTTTACTGACTTAGCTTTACCCTTACCTTTTGTGGCTGTTTTTTTGGTCGGAGATGTAGCTGGTGTACCCGGAGTTTTTGGAGTCTTGGGAGTTTTTGTTGCTCCAGGAGTCTTAGGGGATCTTGGGGTTTTGGAGGTTTTACCTCCATCAGTTCCTTCATCTCCTTCTTCATCATCATCTTCCCCTTCTTCAGGCTCTTCTGCTTGCACCGGCCCAGCAAAAGCTGACAATTGGCCAAACAGACTGGTCAAAGCTAATCTCTTAACCACGTCTTTTTCTGTAGCAATATGATCAGAAATAATTTCCAAAATATTTCTTGTCATCCCACGAGCAATATTTCCATTCAATTCTTTTTCAAGTGAAATGATTTCTTTCAAAGGTTCAAGCAATTTATTCCAATCAGATTCGGCAGAAAAGATCTTCTCCATTGAACTCTTCAAATATTTTTCTGATTCTTCTTTCATCATATCCTCCACCTCGCGCTCAGAAAAAATACTAGCCAATAGTTCATTGCGACCTTGTTCATACTTACTCTCAATTTTAGAAACGGAATCAAGGCTTGGGTTTAATTCACTAGCATTGTCCCCAAGAATTCTATTTAGAACGTTATCGAAAGAACGGTGACCAGAACGATCCCAGATTTTTACCTTACTATTTCCTGCCCAATCAACCAAATTCTTTACCTGTTCACTAACTTTAGAAGCAGCATTAGCCACACCAGACATCATCGAAGCCCAAATACCTGGACCAAAATTCTTTCTGGTTTTATTCTTGGCATCAAAGCCAGGCTCTCCGGCCTCCACTCTAGTTAGATTATCGCGGACAGATCCATGTGGAGCAATCTTACTTGCCTCCAAAGTACGAACACCGAAGGCATCCTTGATTCCCGCTCTTTCTTCTTCGAACTCTTTAGCCATAGTCTCATTGGCAAATCTATTATGAGCCTTCCAAGTAGCACGTGAAGTGTTGTAGGCCAAGTCTGCCAAAGATTCTACGTCAACTCCATAATTCTTTTTTAATTGATAGCGACGGTACCAATAAGCAGGACTATTCCACAACGCAAAGACGCCAAGACCAGTACTACCATGTTTCTGTTTTTTCAAAATCTCAGTTATCGCCTTCAGATCAGCATCGTCGTATTTGCCCTTAATCTTATCAATAGCCACACCTGTGATTGATGAGAGTTTAGCCTCAGCTATTTTTATACCCTTTCTCGCAGACTGCAATCTCTCAACAGAACTGTACATCTTTAATATTTTTTCCGGCTCGTTTATAGCCAATTCCATCAATTTACTATCGATTTGGGCAAATTTACTATCAGAAAAACTTCCGAGCTTTTCTCTCATGACTGTCATCACCTCTTTTGACAAAAGATTTTTCTTAACGAAAATCTCGTGATATTTTTTCAACATTCCTTCGGTCTTGTCAGCATCCTTAAAGACCTCCTCAAAAACATCACCACCCAATTCTCGTAGAAATTCACCAAAGGCTTTATTTTTTAGAGCTTTACTAACGTCATATTTTGCAGCGCTGAGATCTGCCAAAGTTAGAGGGTCTTTTTCTACTTCCTTAATAGATGGTTTACTGCCAGGAATTGGTGGCGGCTTTGGACCAGTTCTAACGGACTCTGCCGCTGGTGCACCAACTGTTGCTGTAGCAGCTTCTGGAGAGGCTGGACCAGCAACTCCACCTAAAGGAGCTGCACCCGGAGTATATACACCAGTGGTGAGCAAATTGGTTTTCTTGACCAAATCTTTCAAAAGTCTGAAAGAATATACCCATTTATTGGCATGACAACCTTCCATACCTTCTCTTATAAGATGGACAGTTTTCTCTTCAGAAACATCAAATAAACCACTCTCTACACCCTTGATCAAAAGACCAGCATAAGTAGCCCAGAGATTCTGATCTCTTAATCTACCGAGGAATTTTTCAGCCACCTCAGCTACTCCATCTCTATCAATAATTTCGGTCTCAACAATTTTACTCAACGATTCCACTGCTGTGATCAAAGCAGAACCTTTTTTATTCTCCAGATTTTCACTGAGAATTTTGGCAGTTTCTTTACCACCCAGAATACCGAGATTACGAACTTCATCTAGATATGGGAAATACTCCGCCCAATTTTTTGCTGTTTCTAAGGCCTTAAGTTTTGCTTTAACTTCATCAACAGGAGTTTCGCCGAGTTTGGACAATTCATCAATTCGATTCTTATCTTCAATCATCTTCTGACTTTCCGGAGTGGCTGGCATTACCGGTGCACCAGTCGGAGTAGCGGGAGTAGCTGGTATAGTGGCGGCAGCTGGTTTTGGACTGGCTGTTGGACCACCTTTCGGAGCTGGGGTTGTATTAATTACTGTTTTTCTGACCAGACCAGGTATGATGACATAATCTTTTTGAATTTGAGGTATCAAACTCTTCGCCTTGTCGCGCAAACCTTTGTCAGTAGGGATACCCATGAGAAATGTGCTTAGTAACACGACATCATCTACTGGTTCGTTATACTGTTTAAAATTTTGAATCTCGGCCATAAAAGCTGCTAATATATTCGGCACAGCATATTTCATGTATTCATCATTTGGTCTAACAAAATCAATTTTTGTAGTTTTAACCAAATCAATAAGCTCTGCCATTGTTTTGGCATCTTTTATTTTTTCTGCAAATTCTGCATTGAGCTTTATTTGATCTGGAGTCATAGCTGGAGCAGCTGGTGGTGCACCGACTGGAGCAGAAGCAGGTACTTTTGGCGCCGCTGTTTTTGGCGCCGGGGCGGCTGCTGGCGCAGGAGTTGCTGGAGCCGGGTTTGCAGTTGCAGTCTTTTTTTGTCCGGGAACAAATTTGGTAAATATATTGGAAAAGGCTTTGCCAACGGCAACCTTTAACCCACCGTTCTCAGGAATACTATTCCAAACAACTTCCAAGAGAGATATCTTGGTTGGGAATGGTCCTTTATCTTTATATGCAGACAACTTGGCCAATTTGTCGAAGTTATTGTCTTCTAACAGATTAAAAATTCTTGCTAACTCTTTTTTAACGTCAGCCGCATTTAAATTATTACCATCTACGTCAACAAAAAGACTATCCTTAGATAAAGTTTTGATCTTATCAATTATTTCTTGAAAAGTTTTTAAACCAGCAAAAAAGTCGTCCGGAATATTTTCTGGTGCTTTTGGAGCTGCTGGGCCAGTGGCAGCCTTTGGCTGAGCGGCAGGAGCTGGTGGTTGAGCTGGGGTATTAGCTGGGGCGGCTGGTGGTGGAGTAGCTGCAGCCGAGGCGGCTGGAGCAGCCGGTTTTGGAGCTGGTGGCGGAGGAACAGGTTTTGGAGCTGGGGTGTACTTATTATAAGTTTCTTTTGCCAATTCTTTAACCCTGGCACGTAAACCTTTGTCTTCTGGCACACCAATCAAATTTGTATTATCAAAATCAATAGCATCAAAATCCACACCGCCATCCTTAAGGTTTTTTATTTGGGCCACAAAACTCTCAATGATTTTATCCACAGCGACGGCTTGATATTTATCCCCTGGCCTATTTAAGAATTCTTCAGGTGAATCTTTGATGGCCTGCAATATTTCTTCAATATTTTTCGCTTGTTTTATTTTTTCTTCAAGCTCGGAGTATTCTGGTATTTTTTCCATAGTTTTTTGATTGGTTGTTAAATTATTTGTTAGTGTTGTACTCGGGGCTGGACTTACGACTACTTGACTCAGGATATCTTTTGGATCGATTGGTGCCTTACCACTATTGGGCGGCGGGGTTTTTTTATTTTTTGCTGCTGCAGCCTTTTATTTTGCTGTTCTTTCATTAAATTTTCTTAAACGTTCTGCTGCTACTGGGTCTAACGTTGCTCCCGGTGGTAATGATTGTTCGGATGGTTCAGAGGGTGGAGCTTCTTTTTCTTCATTGGGTCCAGCTTTTATATCAGGACCGAAAATTTGCATTATTTTACCTTTAATACTTCCGTAATCAGCACTCGTCACTGTCTCATTAATTGCCTTGGCCATCGCCTGCATCTTGCTATCATAACTCGTCAAAATTGCTTCTAGTCTAGGATTTTGTTTGGTATTCGTAGTTGATGAATACAGATCCATCATTTTATTAATAAAACTACCAAGCTTGGCAATCTCTTCACTAACTTTTCCTATTTTGTCAAAAAACTGGTTTTCATCAGTTACCAATCGAAGCTCTCTGACTTTCAAATGACTGATTTTATTTATAATATCCTTTTCCATTTCCTCAACCTTCACAATAAAATCCTTCACCCCTTGTGGTGTGTACTCAAGAACAAATTCTGGTGTTTCATTTATTATTTGTGGTTGTCTTTCCATTTTTGTATTTATATTGTCAAAATTTCTGGACCGGCCTTGGTGATAACTATCGTGTGTTCAAAGTGCGCACTAGCTTGTCCGTCTTGGGTTCGATATGTGTAATCATCACTATCAAGCTTTATTCTGCCTGTCCCCATATTCACCATGGGCTCAATCGCAATCACCATGCCTGGACGAAGCTTTTCACCTTGCCCTTTGTTGCCAAAATTTGGCACAAAAGGATCTTCATGAACTTTATAACCGACACCATGACCACACAAATCCTCTACCAAACCGTAGCCGAGCGGACGAATAAATCTCTCCACTGCGTATCCAATATCACCTACATGCTTGCCTGACTGAGCTGCGGAAATACCGTAGTCTAAGGCCTTCTGGGTATCCTTCAAAAGCTTTTCTAGCTTCTCATCAATTTTACCCACTGGCACTGTCACCGCCGAGTCAGTCACTAAACCTCGATGAGTCAAAGCCATGTCCAAGGATACAATATCGCCCTCTTTCAAAATCCGATTGTGCTCATTGGGAATACCATGTACCACCTCATCATTGACGGACACACAAATAGAAGCTGGATAAGGACGACTAGCCCCAACCGGTCGATAGAGAAAAATAGCAGACTTGTCACCACCATCAATAGCCAACTGGTGGGCGCGGTCATTCAAATCTTTGGTGTGCACACCAGGCTTCACCATAGCTGACACTTCACGCAAAATTTCAGCCAATCTTTTGCCACCTTCGCGTAGTATTTCTATATCTTGCTCGGTTTTGATGGTGATCATAAAAATTAAATATTGGTTTTTGACTGAATCTCAGTGAAAACTTGCTCAATAGTTTGTTCGCCATTAATATCATGAAAATTATAGTTTGGATTATTACGATAATAATCCACGGCTGGCTGTACATCTGTGTCAAACCAATTAAGACGAGCTTCAATATCCTCCTCATTGTCATCTGGACGCTTGCGCGCCATCATGCGAGCTTTAGACCATTCACGAGATACATTCATGAGTAATACATCAGGTTTACCCCAATTATAAAATTTCAAAGTTGAGTCTAGGGTCATGGCTTCATGTAGTTTGCGTGGGCAACCGTCAAAGACAACATTCTCTCCTCCTTCGATATTTTTCATTAAATACTCAGACCACAACCCAACTACCAAAAATTCTGGCATAAGACCACCAGCCTCCATAATCTCAGCGCACTTTTTTTGTGTTAAAGTCTCACCTTTTCTAAATTCACGCAATAATGCTCCAGTTTCCACATGCACGGTCTTGCAACTTTTGTCATGTTCACAGAGGTGCTTCATAATCAAATCAGCTTGTGTACCTTTACCACAACCAGAACGGCCAATAAAAATAAATACGCGTGGTTTAGATTCCATAGGCAAATTATATCACTTTTAAATAAAATTCCAAGGAAAATCAATGTATTTTTAATATTTACACCACGGGGTTGCATTATTGACAAAAATGATTAATATAGTATTTATACTTGTTATTTTGACACTCACTTCTCTGAAGGCAGAACATGCTTCACAACCAAGAGAAGGTTACGACGACAAACCCAAACAAGGAGGTTGTTATGACAAAAGCGGGTAGCGAAGAAGCGCCCCAAAAATCAATCCATAGGGTCCCTCGTCTTGGTTGGACGAGCAAACTCTCCTTTAGCTGGCTTTTGGCCAGATAAATACATAGGCGGGCGCGACCTATGCGCCCGCCATTTTCTATGGTTGCATTTCTCTAAAAAATGTATATTATAACTATCTGTCTAGTTCTTTAGGTTTTTCTAGAGCCTGTGGTCAGGCTCACAAAATAGAAAAACCGCAAACCTAACGAAAGGACCCGTATCGTAAAGACACCGGTCGTGTTCAAAAATCTGTCGCATGAGGCTTCGCCGCGTCGTAAACGGCGAAGCACTAAATTAACTGGCTTTAGGCCAGATAATCATAAAGGCGGGCACATCCTGTGCCCGCCTGTTTTTATGTAGTAAGGTTCCACTCCTCTTCTGTCTTTACCTCGGGGGATGTAACTTGATCAAAATCAATCAAATATATAAGTGGTGTACGCTTAAAGTCTGGTCTGCCATTTTTGTCTCTAAAAAAACGCAAACAGAAATTATTATCATGGGTATGGCCATGATAAACATTTAGCCCGACAAGTGTCTTAATTATTTTATCCCTCTGGTTATGCAATTCTGCATCAAAGGTGTGAATGTTTTTGTCTTTCCAATCATTTAAACTGAGATCTAGAACTCCGCTAAAAACATCAACTTTCCCATTTTTATTAAGTCTATAGGACTGTATTGGTTCAATTGGCACATAATCAAAACCCGCTCTCTGCCACATCTTATAATCTTCATACAGCCTTTGCCAGACTTTAAAAGCATTAGGTTCAATGGTTCTGATAATACTTTTCCCTTTCAATTCTCCACCCAACAAAGTTGTTTCTGAACCAGTTTTTTCGAAATTTTGTCTAGAAAATCTTTGATCATCGACTTTATTCTTCTCATAAAGCATCGGTCTAATAAACAATTTATCTAAACCCTTTTTTACAACCATTTTGAATAGGCCTGAAACCTCACCTTTTGGCACATAATGAAATAGGGTGCCGGCTTTTTTTTGTAACTCTACATTATCAGAGTTTATACACCACTCCACCAAAGACGCCCTCAATCCCTCTTTAATATACATAATCTCTGATACAACTTTTTTCTGAAACTCCACGTTACCGCTTTCTAGACCAAACTTGATGAGATCCATCTGATCAGCCTCTGACGCCCAACGTATCATCTTAACAGCATCGATAGAACTTTCTAAATTTTTCTTTTCAAAAATTTCTTTTACATTTTTTGAAACTATCTTTCTCAATATCTCTCGATCATCCTTGCCCAACCAATCACATGTACTCATGGCTACATCTTGCAACGCGATATCATTGATCTCTAAACACCTTCTAATCAAAGAAAGTCGCTTGTTATTACTAGCAACCCAGATTCCAAATCCTGCCCTAAGTCTTACTTCTGGATAATCACTTTTAATACCCTCCAAGACTAGCTGGGCGATATCATCTTCTGAGGCATGTTTGATGGCCCCCACAGCCTCATCCTGTACATTTTTATTACTATTTCTAAGTTCCGTCCTGATAATATCAGGCATGTCCGTTTTCGGCACGTATCTTGTTAGTTGAGAGACTGCTTCTTGCATTTCGACATCTGGGTTTCTGATATTTTTTTTAATCAAATCTAAAATATCATTTTTCAAAGGTTCTACTTCTCTGTCAGGCAAACAAGTCAACGCCCACACAGAAACTGATATTAAATCAACATTCTTACTATTCAACAGCTCCTTACTCAACTTAAACACCTCGGTCTTTGGACAATCATCTATCATATAAACCAAGGCTGGTAATACTTGTTCGTCGACAACCAACAGGTTCTCTCTTATCAAATCTGGCAGTACACTCGGTTGCAAAATGTACTTTTTTTCAATAGCTTGGCGTTGTACATCCACACTACTATCTTGAAGACCAACCTTGATCAATTCTAGGGCTGTTTCTGGATCAACACAATCAAGCATATCAATAGCTTCAATTTTGTTTCTCTCATTATTTT
>JBAWVR010000025.1:0-12026 GCA_037147155.1 bacterium
TCACTGGCATATCGTAATTCTTCATCAGCAAAGGACACCACCTTATCTCTGCCCTCTAAATCTTCCTCCACCGACACTCTCTCCACACTAGGACGTAAGACATCTAGAATCTTAGTAGAATGAAAAACAGCCCCTAAAATTGAATTATTAAAGGCTAACCGCACACTTCGCTCTATGAACTTATTATTCCTATTAATCACAGCAGTGCCACGACCTTCGCCAATGACTTCGTCTTTCTGCTTAAGTGTCGTTTTGAAAGCAATTAAACCAGGAATATTTTTAAATACTGCTAACGTTTGCTTGTCTTCTTCTACTATTACAGATATATCGAATGTACCGACGTTCTTAATGATCTCTGGATAAGCAGGATGGTTATAGTCTTGTACGTGATTTGTTTTATATTCTATAGTCATGGCTAATTGGTTAACTTTCTAATAATGAGTTGATCTGGGCTGTATTGGACCTCAATTTTGTCACCAATACTAAATCCAACTTGCTTGAGTAGCTTGTTGGCAATTCTTAACATGGGCACTGCTTTGTAGAAGTAATCTGTAGCTCTATAACTAACTGTCATTTGTTTTTTCATATAGGTTAGATAGTCTGTTCTGGACCGATAAAATCGACTTGGCGGTAATAGAAAATGTTGACTGGTCGTCTGCATCTTTTTATTGGGTTACCATTCTCATCTTTAGATTCTATAAACGTCATAGACTTAATGGCGCGCTCTCCCTTGCGTACTCTGAAGCCTAGCTTGGCCCAGGAGTGTAAAGTGCGAGCGTTGTGATATGGGTCGAAATTCTTGAGTTCAGATTCCCCATATCTCTTTTTAATTTCCTCCATAACCATAGCTTTAGTGGCCTCTGAGCCAGTGTAAGAGCTAACTGATTCACCGATGATTTCTTTGATACTTTTCATATTTCTAATAATAAAGACACATGAGGACTGGTCATGTGTAAGAAGTGGCTAACTAATTAATAATAAATTTACTTCTCAATCATATAGTTAATTAAGTCGTAGGCACTAAGGGGGAGTGGTCGATTCGTGTGTGGAGGGTAAAAGGTACCATAGTGAAGGTAACCCCTTGTCAATTTTCAGGGTCCCAAAAATTTTTTCCGCAATTTTTCCAAGTTAGTGTCAGACTATACTGTATGGAGGGGGGCAATATGAAGCGAAATATCCGCACTTCATTCTGATTGATTTTGATATAAAAGGGTATAGTATTATAAAAAATACAATTTTATTCCCAATATCATGAAAGAAACTTATTACATTGCTCCGTTCCTAATAGATATAGTTGATTTTGTTGAACCAATTTCAATGGGAACTTTTGTCATTAGACGAATTACAACAGATGAAAGAAATAAGTTTTTTAATGTTAAGTCTTTTGAAGTAAAACAGGATGGAAGAATTGAGATGGAGTTTAATGCTAGTCAGGGGCCTGGAAATGAATGCCTGTATGATATGTATTCACCAAATGAGATGGAGTCATTCAGAACAGATTTTAAGATGAAAATGTGTAATTTTATTATCGAATGTAATTCATGTGATGAGCCTGAAAAAGTGCATAAAGAATTTAATAATATGATTTTTGCATTTCGTTTATATAGAAGTGGTTTTGTGTGTGCTCCAACACTAATTTCATTTAATAGAGTCGCTTATAGCCACCCTCAGTACGTCAGAAATAACGATAATTACAAAATAAATACAGAAGAAATCTCAGAGGTAAAAAAAATATATGATGCCGTTTGTTTAACGACCAATAGATTATTATTAGATGCCTTTGGGGAATTTAATGATTGTGTAGACATAAAAGCAAATATAAAGAAATCATTTGTGGGTCTAGTTAGTATAATTGAATTACTTTTTATTAATGGTAGTAATGAAATAAGTCTTAGGTTCTCATTGTTAGTGAGCTATAAGTTGAGTAATATCTTAGGTTATAGAGTTAATTTTGACGAGATTAAAAGTATGTATAAGTGCAGGTCAGATATAGCACATGAAGCAAACTCAAAATTATTAACAGGAGAACTTTTAGGAAAATTAGAGTTATATACAAGGACATTGTTGATTTGGTACATTAATAATTACAACTGTAAAAATTATAATAAAGAGGAGGGGCTTTTAGAGGTGCGTAATAAGCTAAATATATAAGATGTAATTAACTGGAAAAGTAATATAATATACACATATGATAAATCAAGAAAAAATCCAAGAGTGGGTAAGAATCTATTTAAAACATATTCAGGACATTACTGTTGACGTTCATGTTAGTCGTGAAGAAGGATATAAGATTTTGGCTGTCGCTAACTTTCAAAAATATTTCAATCTAGAAGCTCCAGACTTGGCCAGTATGTTGGAACAAGCAATTACTAACAATAATTTGGTTACTGGTGCTCAGTATTGGCCACGTAAGATGCTTTTGATCTATGCTCAAGAATACACAGAGGAAACTAGAACTGCTTTAAGAAATCTATGTGATGAATCTGTTGATGTTTACACTCGTATTACTAATGCAAGAGAAGAGTTTGAAAAGATTAATGATAAGAGAATAGAAAAAACTGGTGAACAAGGACATTCATATATAGGTATTAGATTTTTGAGTTTACTTTTAGGATACATTTTTCCAGACAAATACAACGCTTTAAAACCAGTGGAATGGAAGTTTTTCTGTCGCTATATTAATCCAGAGTTTGCTATTCCAAATAAGACCTTGACTGGTGAGCAGTATCGTTACTATGAGCCTTGTATTGAAGCTTTGAGACAATACATTAAAGATAGGGAGGATATTAAGGTAATTAAAGATGCTTTGGTTAGAGGCGCTGGGTATAGCGACGATAATTACCATTGGATGACCCAAAATGTTATCTATGTCACTGCTCGAATCTTGGCTGGAGAAAGATCTGATCAACAGCCTGAAAAAGTAGAACGAACACACGAACCAGAAGAGGAAGAAATATTGTCAGAAAATGTTGTTAACACAGACGAAGATAATACTGGTTTCATGCCCCTAGAGAAACATCTGGAGGAATACATTATGAACAATTGGGACACTGTTGATTTTGGTGAAAAGCTAACTGTCTATCGTGAAGATGATGGAACACCAGGTCAACAGTACGTTACTGATGTTGGAATTATTGATATCTTAGCTAAAGATGCTAAAGGAGATTTTGTGGTTATTGAATTAAAGCGAGCAGAATCTAAATATCATGTCTTAGGTCAGGTTCTGAATTACATGCAGTGGGTTAAGGATAACTTGGTGACAGAAAAAGAGAAGGTTCGCGGAATGATTGTTGTTGGAAAGGCTGATAATACTTTGAAGTCTGCTTTGAAGCAAGTAGCTGATAAGGTTATTTTGAAAGAGTATCGAATTAAAATGACTCTTACTAATCCTCAATAAATATATGGCAAAAAACAGAGAATTAAAGGAGGCAGTTGCTATGGGAGCTTTGTTCGTTGGTTTATATAAACTTTTTAAAATACTTCTAACACCAAAAAAAGTTGAGAATGGCGGTGTTGCTAATAGTGTTGCCGAACCACAAGATTTTGATAAATATGTCGCAAAAGTTCTCCTTGATATTAAAGATGGAATTGATAAGTTACAGCCTTTACTAGATTTTAGTAAGATTTTTGATGGTGCTAGAGAGGTTGAATCAACTGGTAAGGTGTCCGATTTTCAGGTCCTTATGAATGAAGAAAAACATAACACAGAGGCAGTCTGGAAAATCTTTGCTAATTTAGATCAAAAAATTGGTAGCGTAATTTGGGTAATGGATACCAGCGAGCCAAAGAATATTCAATTAAAAAGAAAGGAATTGGGCAGATTAGATAATTTTGCTAACAGTTTTAAGAATCTACTAGTTACTAGAGGTCAGATTGTCAGACAGTTTCGAGACTTATATGATGGCAGAAAAAGACGTGAAGAAACAAAAAAGCGAGAGGAGGAGAAATTAGAAACCTTAGTTAAAATATTTAACAAAGATAAAGAACGAATTTTAGCTCAGGCGGAGCTTCTTAAAAGCGTTGTTGAAAATTTACAAAAGATTTAATATCTAAACAAGTTGAGTGGAGAAGATGATGAATTAGAAGTGGTTGATGATCAAGAAGTGACTAGATTATTGGCATAGTATAAAAAATGCAATGACAACTAAGAATGAGTCAAAGAATAAACAATTCTCCGAAGAAGAGATTAAAAATATATGTGAACTTGGAGATGTCTTGAGAAGGATTGATGCTTGCCTAATAAAAGAAGGTGTGATTAAGGTAGTTAATGGTAAGAGAGTGTTTCCAAGTATTAAAGAAGAGAAGAAAGGTAGATAAAAACTAACCCCCCTAGGATTAACCATATAATTATAGCCAAGGAAAATCCATTAGATATATATAATATCTCAGGGTAGGGTTAATCATATATTTGAAAATGAAGACTATTTTTGTTATTCTTACCATATAATGAATTTTAGACCTATTTCCAACTGGATTCGTTCTTTGTTTCAGCAACAATCCATCATTCCAAAATTTCCCAAATTTAAGTTAATTGAGCTTTCAGATTATAAAAGCGTGGAAAAGATGACCTCAAAATTTCCAGCCTATTCAGATTTCAATTTCTCCAACCTGTGGATATGGAATCTAAAAGGGGAAATGGCCATCTCAATCCTTAATGATAACTTAGTAGTTAAGTTCAGTGATTATGTTACCGGACACCCTTTTTTGTCATTTATAGGGGATAAAAAAGTTAATGAAACGGCTAAGGAATTAATAATGTTTTCTGAAAATAATTACTGGTGCAAAACACTAAAGTTGATACCTGAGATGGTTACTAAATCACTAGATCAAAAGGCTTTTGAGATAATTCCTGATATAGATTCTCACGATTATGTATTTTCAGTTCCACAACTTGCTGTTTTAAATGCCTGGCCACAGAGCAGTATGAGTCAAGGTATTAGAAACTTTTGCAAAACATACCCTGATTATATTATAAGAAAAGAGACGATTAATGAGGTATCAGAGGATAAATACTCCAATTTATTCAAAAAGTGGTCAGAAAATAAAAAGATAGATAATCATTTCGAATTCAACGAATACCAAGCTTTTAAAAAAATATTTGAGATAAAGAATGAGAATATAAAAATAATCTCGCTGTATCTAAAAGATGTATTAGTTGGTTTTTCATTATTTGAAATTGTAAATACAGATTACGCTATATCTCATTTCATCAAGGCTGATGTTGAGCATCACCCAGCAGTTTACGATATATTAAATTGGGAGGAGGCCAAGTTTTTAAATGAACATAAAATTAAATATTATGATTGGGAGCAAGATTTAGGTATTCCAGGCCTTAGACACTCAAAAGTTAAGTATAAACCAGTTTTGTTTTTAAATAAATATTTTGTTAAAAACCGAGATTAAATCTTTTGCTTTTCCTTTATTATAAAGTATTATAAGTAGACAATTATGAACAATACAAAGACAGAGCCATTCGGATATTTAATGACCCTAGACCTATATGGCTGTAAAGAGGGACTTTGTGATGATTTGGGCTTTTGCTATGCTTTTCTTGAAGATCTAGTGGTGAAGCTCAATATGAGTAAACAATCACCACCTTTCATTTTTAAAAGTGATGAGGTTAAATACCCAGACAAGGCCGGCTTGAGCGGTTGGATCCCTCTTATAGAGAGTGGTATACAAATACACACCTTAACGCCGAAAAACTTTGTTTCTATTGATATCTATTCTTGTGGGAAGTTTTCTGCAGAACACATAAAAGAATTTGTTCAGGATTACTTCGAGTGTCAGGAGGTTGAATCAAATTACGTTGAAAGAGGACTTAAGTATAATCACATAATATAATGAGTTGGTTTTTTATCGCTTTAATTGGTCCGTTATTGTATGCAATGACGAACTACATAGACAAAATCCTTTTGGAGAAGGTATTTAAGGAGGGAGGCGTAGGAACTATTCTTTTATTCTCTTCACTAGTCTCTGTGTTCGCTCTACCGTTCATATTTTTAATGGACAGAACTGCTTTTAGTGTTGGTGTTTTGCAAATTTTAATTCTAGCTGTGGTGGGTGTGCTAAATGCATTAGTTTTATGGTTTTATTTAATAGCACTTGAGGATGAAGAAGCATCAATTGTAGTTGTGTTTTATCAACTTGTGCCTGTTATGGGTTCAATATTGGGGTATTTCATCATAGGTGAAACACTGATTCAATCGCAAATTATTGCCATGGCGATAATTATACTTGGAACTACAATCATCTCCTTTGAAATTGATGCTGAGAATAAATTCAAACTTCGTCGAAAAACCATTCTGCCGATGCTGGGAGCGGGTTTTTGTTGGGCACTTGGAGGTGTACTATTTAAATCTATAGCTCTACAAGAAAATCTTTGGCGCTCACTTTTTTGGGAACATTTAATGATGACCTTGGTGGGCGTTTTGATATTTATATTTATCCGATCCTACAGAAACAACTTTTTAGTTGCAATGCGAGAAAATACCAAAAAGGCACTGTCTCTCAATTTTTTAAATGAGACCCTATATATTGCTGGAAATGTCGTAGTTGCTTTTACATACTTACTTGCTCCAGTTGGATTGGTTTTATTAACAGAATCATTTCAACCTATCTTTGTATTGGGAATTGGATTATTTTTAACTTTCTTTTTTCCCAAAATTACAACTGAAAAGGTTCACGCAAAACATATTTGGCAAAAAGTCATAGCAATAGCTATAACTGGAATTGGTACATATCTACTTCTTAATTCGTAACCGTGGTTAAAGATAGTCAGTCTTCACGTAAAAGTTTATTTCTGTTATACTTTTTATATTATGAAATCCTTCTTACACGATCATGTTCTTTCTTTTGTAATTATTCCACTCGTTATTATCGTCTGTTTTGTTTCTTATTATCGTTTTATGGTCAGGAATGATTATGTAGTGGGGTATGAGGGTAAATGCAATCCAGCCATAGAAAAATGCTTTGTTGGATGTGAGGATGACGCGTGTACAAAAAATAATTATTATTCTAAAGTACAAAAATACGCACCAGATTTATACAAGGAATGTGGTAAAGACATTACAGATTGTGAGAATGCTAGTAAATGTCTTCCTGGAGATCGAAATTGCTCCATTATTCACTGTGATCCAACGGTTGAAGGTGATACTTGTGCAACTTCAACGGTAAACATTGAGAGTACTCAGGAGGTAGAAGAATCAGGTTCTACTACTGACAAAATATTACCAGATAATACAACCGATAAATAATTTATGATTTGCTATCTATTTTCGGAACCTTCATATTTTTTGTTTACCTCTGGTGTACCAGCTTTGTTATATTATGCATATATTCCAACCACACTAGTTACTCTTTTTGTAGGATTTTATATTTACAGAAATGGCATGCATTCCTTGCTAAATCGAATATTTTTTGGGATTTCAATTTTGTTTTCTCTCTGGACCCTATCAACTCTAATCGAATGGACCAATATTCATATCGAATTTATAATGTTTGTTTGGAGTTTTGGAAGTATTATATTAGGGTTAATAGCGATACTATCAATTTACTTTATTTACGTTTTCCTAGAGAAGAAAACCTTTCCGCTTCGTACGAAGTTGGTTTTAATTTCATTAGTTGCCCCAGTTATACTACTTTCACCAACATCTCTGCATTTGACTGGTTTTGATATAACTACTTGCGATGCTTTTAATTTTGAGTGGCTACCATTTAAAATTTATTATGTTTCTCTTGGGGTGATGGCTATGATTTGGATTTTTGTATTACTCGCACGCAAATATCGTACCGCAACAGCCGATTTTAAAAAACAAATAATCCTAATGGGTATGGGAATGGAGTTTTTCCTTTCTTTGTTCTTCCTTTGGACCTCGTATACCTATTATCTAACACAAATAGGGGCGTCATCTGATTCACAATTGGAAATGTACGGTTTGCTAGGAATGGTGATATTTTTAATTTATATAGGTATTCTGATGGTTCGTTTTAAAACTTTTAATGTCAGACTCTTGGGTGCTCAGGCTTTAATGTGGACGATCGGTCTCCTTGTGGGTTCAGCCTTTTTCTTTGTTAACGTTGATGTTAGTAATAGGACCATGTACATACTGATTTCCGTTACCCTTGCTATTGTTGTGGTGGCTGGTTACACACTAGTAAAATCAGTTAAAAAATTGGACCAGCAAAAAAGTCATATCGAACACCTGCTTAAAATCAAGTCGGAGTTTATAGACGTCGTTTCTCACCAGCTCCGTACACCAGTATCAGTTATTAAAGGGATGGCCTCAATGCTCAAAGACGGAGATTTGGATGATATGCCAAAAGATCAAGTTGATATATTTAAGGCTGGTATTTATGAAAAGTCGGTAAAATTGTCGGATATCTTGAACGATATGTTGCGTTCGGCTGAAGTAGATATGGACAACTTCCAATTTACACCAGAAAGATTGAAAGTTCTTAATATATCGCAGATTGTTAAAAATTCTTGTAACGATTTAATCACTCTGGCGAATGAAAAGAAACTAGATTTCAAGTGTTCAGTACCAGTTGATGTCGAGAATCTTAATGTTCAAACTGACGATATGTTTATTGGCCAATCTCTCAAGAATTTCATTGATAATGCTATTAAATATTCTAACGAAAGTGGATTTGTTCATGTGGAACTAGAAAAAGACGGAAAGTTTGTAATTATTAAAATCATTGATAACGGTATAGGTATTCCACCAGAAGAAGCTCATAAGTTGTTTGAAAAATTTGTTCGAGCTAGTAATGCCGTTAATACACACGCTTACGGTACAGGTTTAGGTTTGTTCTTCGCTAAGAAAATTGTCGATGCTCATACAGGAGGAAAGGTTTGGTTTGAGTCAGAGTTAAACAAAGGCACAACTTTCTTTATTAAGTTACCGATTTCAAATTTACCAGTCACCACATCCAATAATCTGGTCAAGAGTGGTCTAAGTTTAGTTTAACTATCAATTACCTAATAAAATAATAATATGAAAAAAGTCCTATACATTGATGACGATATTGACCAATTAAATTTGTACCAGCTCGCTTTTACATTGAGAGCTAAGGATAAAATAGAATTATTTGTGGAACATGATGCTAGAAAAGCCATTGAAAGAATACGAAGTATTAAACCAGATTTAGTATTACTAGACCTAGTTATGAGAGATTTTAGTGGGGCAGACGTGGCGGCAGAAGTCAGAAAAGAGGCCGATATTAAAGATACTTTGATCGTAGCTTTTAGTAATTCATCGACTAATTCGGCCGTCGTAAGTTCTCTAAAAGGTGTTGGAATTACGAACATATGGGAAAAGATTGAAATGATACCGAAGATGGTGGTCGAAAGAGTGCTGGCATTGCTAGGGGAGAAGTAATATCGTGGGCTTTGAAATAACTATATGAAAAAGAAAAAAGTAGTAATTTGTGCCAGTGCTTCATTCGAAAAAGAAATAGTCGAATGGAAGAATAAACTAGAAAGTTTGGGCTATGATGTTATAAAGTACCCAGAAAAAATAGGTGAAGATAACTTTTTGGAGGATTACAAGCTTGTTCATGTCAATCACTATAATTCTATTGTGAATTCAAACATGATTTTAGCTCTTAATCTTGAAAAAAAAGGTATCACTGGATATATCGGAGCAGGGGTGTTTGCCGAAATAGCATTTGCTATCGGATTAAATAAAACACTCAACAAAAATATTGAGGTTTGTTATTTAAATACTATTCCAAACGAGGTATTGCCTTACTCTGATGAGCTAAAGCTATGGCAAGATTTGGGGTGGATAAAGCAATTTAAAGCTTAAAAAAATGAACAATTCAGACATTGTATACATTTCAGGGCTTTTTGAAGATATAGATAAAGGTCTTTATCCTGTAATTAAAAACATCTTAGAAACAGGTGCTTATAACTGTGTCTGTATTCAACTTTACAAAAATAGTAAAGATTTTGGATCTTACCCTTTCGATATAGAGATAAAAAGAATTGATCAAGAAATTGGGAACTACAATCCGAAACTCATCATTGCTCATAGTTTAGGTGGATATGTTGCACTTCAACTACAAAATGATATACCCTTAATACTATTGGATCCATCAATGCCAATATCTGAAATAATTAACAACAATCTTCAATTAACGGAGAGTGGTTATTTTTACAACGATGGAGAAACAACAATAGGTCTTTCAAATAATTTTATTAAGTCACTACCTTTAACTCCAACGATAGATCAATTAACTAAAAGTTCTAAAATTAAGGATATTTGTATCGTGGGTGCGGGTAAAGGCGGATACAGGGTCGCTGAAAAATATAAAAACAATCTATCAACAGCAGAATACACTTTAATGGGTGATGCTGACCATAATTTTTCTGAGGTTTCTGTTCAGAATCAAATAATGTTAATAATTAAAAAGCGGCTTGGAATTGACCAAGACCGCTGTTAGAGTAGGTGTAATTATTTCTTGAGAATGTAATCACAAAGAGTCTTCGTGATGGGCAATTTTGTCATTTCTTCAATCCATGCCCAGTGACCCTGTGAGTTGCACTCCAAAAAGACAGTTTCACCTGTGGGAGTTACAATCATGTCAATGATACCGAACGAGAGTGAGAGTTTTTTGACGATATCTACGCATTTTTTCCGCGTATCATCATCAAGCTCAAAAACCTCGTGGGGAGTATTTTCAAGATCGTAATTCCTCCAATCAATTCTCGTCTTCTCGCTTTTCTGCGAGTCGATTTTGCAGGATAGGACAGTATCACCAATAACATGAACACGAAGTTCGAATTGCTTTGGCAGATACTTTTGAAACAAACAAGGACACCCTTGTAACATTTCCTTGCCTATGGAGCCAACGTCTATCAACGACGTCAGAATCCTCTTGCCTTCAATGCTGATTCCAAGGTTTCCTTGTTTTATCACCACCTTGCTGTCTCTAGCAAAAACCTGAAGTGACTCGAGATGGTTTGTGAACAAGGTTTCCGGAACGTTGAATCCGATACCTTGAGCCAAACGCAGTTGTTTGAGAACGTTCCTGCTTTGGACACTGGCAGATGGGCGATTGACCCAGGTGGCATTTGGCAGTTGAGCCTCATACCATTCCTTAACACTGTCCCATGATGCAAGAAAGAGTTTTTTCTCGATGTCATCTTTGAACCAAGTTGGATTGCACTTAATCCAGGGATGGTGAACAAAGACGGCTTCATATTCTTCAGAGAGTGTGCCATTGCCACAAAGTATCATTGGAAGATCGCTTGGTGGTTTCTTGTCGAAATCAAAATTGATCCTGTCCACACTGGCCCAATTGGCACAGTAGGATTGAACCAAGTCTGCATGACCATTTTCACTCCTAGATAATATCAAGATTTTCATGTTATCACCCCTTTTCTTGTTTTATTATTAAGAATGCCCGACATAAAGATGGCGGGCATTTTGAAGTGTGTGACGAAAGCAGCCGAATTACTCGTTGCTTTCGTTGGTGTACTCAGTTGTCGGGCTTGTGCCTGACACCGCCTGAGTCTCGGTTACGAATTGGCGTAACAGAACAAACACGGTTCACCTCCTTTCCTCTAAAGTGTGGAAGTCGCTATCTATTTTTAGAATATAGTCTTTTAGCCTTATTGTCAAGGCGAGTGGGTTTTACGATATTGTCACACTTCTTTGCATTTTTTGTTCATGTTATCGTATTATGTGTAGAACACTAATATATATAGTGGGCTAAGGTGGGGTAATTTAAACTTATAATGACAAAACAAAAAATACACGAAAAAGGTGGAATGGTGGTAATTCGCGAAAGAGATGGAAAAATACCAAGAGTAACATATAGCTGGACCGGTTCAGAAGAGGATGCTAGAGATGTCAGTAGAATTTATGGGCAACTTTTTGACGAGGTTCTTCAAATAAGAAAGAATAAAATTATTGAAGAAAATTTAAAAATCAAAGTCAGTTCCATCTAATTTTGGAATGTAAATTGTCGTGTCGTTTTCTTCAGCGAAAGCAGTTCTAATGTTATTTATCATGGCGCGC
>JBAWVR010000026.1:0-10408 GCA_037147155.1 bacterium
CAACTATTATTCTTTTTAACTATCTTAATAGCACTGTTTCGACTGTTTTCCAAATATTTCAAGTCTTCTTCTACCACATCCTTCTTCCCTTCTAAATATTTTCTACTCTCTTTTGGATTCTCTTTTTTTCTATCATTGATTAGTTTGAGACTGAGCTTTAGAGGTAGGTGGAGAAAAATTATTTTATCTGGTCGTGGAATTTTGAAAACTTCATATTCCATAGTGTCCAACCATTTGAGAAAGTTTGCTCGAGATTTCTCGTCTTTTAATTTTCCACCCTGATGAATTTGATTGGAGCTGACATATCTATCGGCAATTACCACATGTCCTGTTTTTAACCATTTTTTAATTTGTTCTCCAGATTCCCAACGGTCCGCAGCGTAGAGCACAGAGGCAATTTTGGGCGACACTTCAGCAAAGTTGCCATGTGTTCCGTTCAAGCATTCACCCAAAAGTTGTCCAAAAAAATTGTCATTGTATCTAGGAAAGTCTATCTTCTTAACCTTATAACCTTCTCTTTGCAATCTTTCCAACAAGAGACCGACTTGGGTGGCCTTGCCAGATCCATCAATACCGTCAACGACAATAAATTTTCCTTTTTTGGCCATGGGTTTATTTCTTCTTAATATCTTGTAAGCCACGACGGATATCCCAATCATTTGGTGAAGTATCAGCATGAATAGCCATACCTGGGAATTTCTTTTTCAAAGCCCCTGCCATCTTGTGGGCCACAGCACGTAGGGTCGGATGAACCATTTTACCAGAACGTAATTCGGTCACATAAAGAGTAGCTGGCATACCATAAGACACACTACAAGCCACATTAAAGCCCATAGCGATGTAATACTGAATATCCTCCTTGGTGCCCTTCAATTTGGCAATCGCAGTCTTTTGCTCTTTGATTAACTTCAAAGCTTCTTTGCGAACTGGCATAGGTAACTGTTCCAAGTACCATTCATTAAAACCAAATTTGGTAGTGAGAAGTGGCATACGACAAACACCGTTGCGATGGCGGTGGATATCACGGAAAGAACCAAAGTCTAGATAAAAATCAAAGGTATTGAATCCGAGGTCCGCCAAGAAAATTGGCAACATATTTCTCTCTGGACGATTTTTAACAATTGAACCACAGGCTAGGAGTTCGGCCGGTTTAATTTTTGTGGAGAAAATAAAATCTTTAGCCAATTTCTTCTCACCAAAATATGTGTACTTCTTCATCATTTCCGCACGGTATTTTTCGGTCTCGGGAAAAAGTTTGTGACTAAAGCTACTAGCATATTTTTCTTTAAGATTACTGAGCATTCCTTCAGCGGCTTCTCTCACCTCTTTCAAGGGATGATGATTAAGCAGGGCTAAGTGATCATAAGCCTGACGCAAATTGGTGTGCCAAGAAAATTGTGTGGTAACACCAGCTGGCAAGAAGCCACGCATAATATCAAATGAACGAGCTTTAATGGCTTTCAAATATACCCCTTCGTCTTCACTCTCCATGCGAGGATATTTTCCAATCAAATGATTTTCTACCGCCTGTTGATTGCTACGATAAAAATGCATCCACTGATCCAAAATCTTTTTGGAATCTTTGGTACCAATCGGATCAATCAAAGCTTGCTTACCCATATCAATATAACGAGAGCTGGTTTCCTGACCAGAAAAAAGTGGCCAATCTTCAACTGCCTTGGCTACCAACATACTGACACCTTCCAAAAAAATAGTTGTGCTACCACAATCAGCAATACTGGAATGACCATAGCCAACATAAAATCTTTCCATAAATTTTCCTGAGCCACTCTCACGAACTTTTTTTACATGTTCTTCCACACTCTGAGCACTGCGAGAATACAAGGCCTGCATCATAGCAGTGTCTTGCGGATTAAATTCATCGTAAACGAATACTTTCATCCCGTTAGAGGCTTGGGCATTATTTTTTTTGCCTAGCCTAAGTTAATCTGGTAAAACTGATTTAAATTTTACACAACCCCTCTTCGCCTCTAACGGGATCATATATCCTTTAACCAGCTTTTAATAAGTAAATTATATTCCTTTTGAGCCCAAAAATAACCCTGGACAAGGCGCAAAAAATTAAGTCTAGCGTTAAAAAATGGTCTTTTTTAAAGACAAAATAGACTTAATATTAGCCCCAAAACAAAACCCGCCTTTAAAGCGGGTTTTGTTTTGGGGCTTTTACTTACTTTCTAGCGTCTTCTACTATTTTATCAACTTGGGCGTATAACTCCTCCAAAGTACCAGTGTTATCTATATGAACATTTGCAATCCTCATAACTGGTGGAATTGAAGCCTCAGTCTCCCTTTCATGATCAGCAAGAAATTCCTCAAAAGTTTTTTTATCATCTCCTACATTTTCATTCCTTTTGACCAATCTTTCAAAACGAACTTTTGGATCAGCATCAATACTTGAAAGTACAAAGCCGGGAATTTCTTTTAGATATTTAACATCATCCATTCTTCTAATGCCGTCTATTACAATAGTGTCAGCTGTAAAATTTTTTGCATCTTCAGCGATAACCTTGGCCAGTAAGTCCTGACCGAATCTCTGACGCAAAATAGTTGAGAGGTCAATAATATTATCTCTATTTATTTCGATGGACAATCTTTTCATTACATCACGTAAAATTGTAGAAAATCTTAAATCCTGTGCGCCGTATTTTTTTACCATGTAATCTTTAACCGTACCTTTTCCGCTTGCTAGTGGGCCAGTTAAACCAATAATTATTTTTTTCATTGTTTTCTATTTTGTATCAGCATACTTAACCATCTCTTCATTAAGCAATTCGTATTTTACACCAGCCTCTTTCAATATTTCCTTACTACGAGATCCGGCATGATAATCTTTTTCAGCGACCACTCTCGCGATGCCAGCATTAATGATTAATTTGGCGCAGGTGTAACATGGAGTCATCATACAATACAAAGTTGATCCCTCTGTACTGGTCCCCATTCTCGCTGCCTGAGCGATAGCATTTTGCTCGTTGTGAGTAGTGCGGACACAATGGCGAGATTGGGTGCCATCCTCATGAACAACTGTGTTCATTTCGTGTCCAGCATCATCACAGCTAGTACAACCAGCTGGTGCTCCGACATAACCCGAGCTAATAATGTGATTATTTTTTACAATCACGCAACCAGTGCGTCCGCGATCACAGGTGGCGCGCTGACCAACCACGTGCACCATGTTCATAAAGTATTCATCCCAAGAAGGACGGGTGTATTTTATTTCTTCTGTCATAATAAATATATTATACGCCCCTATTTGAAACAATACAAAACCTCTACTTTAAGGCAAAAATATGTTGTAATTTCACTCATCGGGTTTTGAATATTTTAAAAACTCCCTATACATTTGCTGACGGCCGTCGCTACATGATAGAATATAATTATGAGCATAGTAAGAAACGGAGTTTCTCATCACATATTAGCATTCTTATTTAGTTGTAGAAGCACCTCAAGATACAAAAGGTTACTAAGAGCTGATCCAAACAATCTTTTTGGAAACAACAAATTAAGTATAGGTTTGAACAGATTACGCAAGAGTGGATGTATTAGTAAAAACAACGAAGGTTGGTTAATAACCAGCAAGGGCAGAGAGATACTAAATAGAGTATCTTCACAATACATAACATCACCTTTTGATTCCAAATCAACAAAAAACACCATTATCTCCTTTGATATACCCGAGAGAGATAGAAAGACTAGGGGCTGGTTAAGAAATCAACTAAAAATATTCAACTTCGAAATGTTGCAGCAAAGTCTATGGTTTGGACCAGGTCCACTGCCAAAAGAATTTCTTTCTCGCTTAATACACCTTGAAATAAAGAAGAACGTAAAAATCTTCACAATCAAACCTCGTTGATTTATTTTTCTTCCACTATCATTCTCTGACGGCCGTCAGAGAATGTATAGTATAAAAAACCATTAACTCTACTTATTCAAACAAAAAAACAGCCCCTTCGGACTGTTTTTTGTTTTAGATTTAGCTTATCCCTTAACCTCAACCCACGCATACTTTTCTGGAGAAAAGTTGCCTGGGCACGTCTCGGCCCGTCGGCCTCCGACCGGTTGAGGCTTATCCCTTCACCTCAACCCCCATCGAACGACATGATCCTTCGATGATTTTGATGGCGGCGTTAATATCATTAGCATTCAAATCAACCATTTTCTTTTCAGCGATTTCTTTGAGTTGAGCGCGAGTGATTGTACCAGCCTTCTTAACCAAGTTCTTTCCGGAACCGCTTTCGATACCGATAGCTTTCTTGATAAGGTTTGTTGCTGGAGGAGTCTTCAAGACGAAATCATAAGTACGATCTTCGTAAGCAGTGATTTCAACTGGAATAATATCTCCCATCATCTTGGCAGTAGCGGCATTAAACTTGGTAACGAAGTCACCAATGTTGATACCGGCCTGACCCAAAGCTGGGCCAACTGGTGGAGCTGGGGTAGCTTTACCTGCAGCGATCTGCAGTTTCAATTTCTTTATAATTTTCTTTGCCATAATAGTTTAGTTTATATTTAAGTCCTAGTGGACTAGAAGCTTTCGCATATTACCTTAAAATAAGGTTTTAATCAAGGGATTTACCCGGTTGTGAGATTTGGCATTGTTTTTTCAAAACAAATCACTCCAACATCAAACTTACTTCTCTCAATGGGGTCAGGTTGCCCAGCCTACTTAAAAGCTTTGCTTTTGATGCCAAATTCTACAACGGGGCTACACTTTCTTCACCTGAAGCATGTCTAGTTCAACCGGAGTCTCGCGACCGAACATGAGTACCATAACTTTGACCTTACCACGACTGTCATCAACTTCACTAACACGTCCTTCCAAGTCTTTGAATGGGCCGTCAGAGATTTTAACAGTATCATCAATAACCAAATCGGTATTGTGTTTGACTGTTTCGTTGGCCATACGAGCAAACAAAGCGTCAACTTCTTCTTTACCTAGTGGTACTGGCACAACGCCGGCACCCACGAAACCAGTTACGCGTGGAGTGTTACGAATAACATACCAGGAGTCATCGGTTACAATCATATCTACCAAAACGTAACCTGGGTATATCTTTTCCTCTTCCTCTACTCTCTTATTTCCTTTGATCTTAATTTTCTTTTCGACTGGGACGACCACGTTGAAAATCTTTTCCTGCATATTGTGAGATTCAATACGCTGTTTCAAGTTTCTGGCCACCGCATTTTCATAACCTGCATAGGTATGAATTGCGTACCAGTTTCGTCCTTCTTGTAATTGCTGTTTGGACATAGTTTTATAAATTAACCAATGATAATTTTCAAGACAGTTTCGAATACTCGATCAAAGAGACCAAGAAATACTGAAGTTACAATGGAAACAATAATTACCAAAACAGAAAAGATAATCGCCTGTTCTTTGGTTGGCCAGCTAACATGCTTTAACTCTGCCTTTGTTTCTCTCAAATAATCACCTAATTTCATAATTGTTATAATTAAACTTAAGGGTTTTACCCCACCTAATTAAAACCGCCCCGGAGGGCTGTTATTTAATATACTACCTTAAAAGCCCTGGGAAGTAAAGGGTGACAAAAGTGGCTAAAACAGGCCACTTTTGCCACCCTTTATAGCACTATTTTACCTTATACAATCCCATCCCTTCCCCTCCCTCTGTTACATATTCAAAGCCAGGGCAAGTAAATTTTTCTGAGTAGACATAGTTTAAATGATAATTTCTTGCAGTAACTAATCTCTGGCCACATGGCAGATTTATGAACTGACTATAACTAAGCCAGGTATTCGTAATAATTGATGGCTTCGAATCTAAAGGATAATTGTGAGTTGCTACACCTACCACCAATCCTTTCCATGGTGGGGCAACAAAGGTCTGTTTAGTGATTCCAGAAAAAGCTTTCAGGTCACCCTCATTTAAATATCTGTTTATCGGTGGTGCAGGATTAACCCTAGTAATCTTTCCACTATTATTTACTCTCAAGACCAATTTTTGATACGCTGTGCCAGGATAAAAAGCTAGCATGATCAAAAAGAAAACTACCATTAATATTTTTATACCAGACACTTCGGCTGAATCTGCTTTTAGTTTGGTTAGTCCAATTAAATAGTCAAAACCGTAGCTAGCACACATGACCAATAGAATTGAGGTAATCACCACTACACGTGGCCCATCGATAATTAATACCTTATTGGTAAACATGTAAGCTGTCCAAAAGACGGCACCGACAGCCAAAGCTTTCAAAATATAATAATTTTTATTTCTAAAAGCTTGCCATAAACCCAGTGCGCTAAAAATTAAAATATAGAAAGGTATGACATAGAAAAGATTAAAATTGGGAATCCCACCCACTAGATTATCTCTAGTGATTTTTGACAAAACATCCATCCAAACTTTAACTAAAAGATTTTTATCAATTATTAGTAATCCCAAAATAATAATTAAAACAACACCAATCGCAGTCAGAGCTGAGTATAGAAAATGTTTATGAGAATAATTTTTATACAAATACACCAAAACTGTTGGGGCCACAAAGACTACAAGTGGTGGATAGAAGATTACTGCCAAAATACCTAGAGCATAAAAAATAATTTTGTTGGATATTGTAGTAGCGGACAAACAGGCTAAATAAATTATCATCGCTATGAGATACGGCATGAGAAACCAAATACCGGGCAAATTGGCTCCATTGGTAATTAAAGGCATAGCCAATACAGCGAGTAGCGCCCCAGCTTCACTTACTCCAAAAGACACCAGCGAAAAGTAAGCAAGCAAACAGATCAAAAGTCCTGAAGCAATCGCCATTATTGAATAATCTAATAATGGATTTAAATTTAAGATTAAAAATATTTCTGCCAAAAAAGAAAAGACTGGAACAAGGAGATTTGGAAATTGACTATTACCTGACAATGGATTTACTGCTGGTAAAGTTTTATTGGTAATTGAATAATCAACTAGAGCTGATCCTACCCACTCATCAGAAAAGATTGGGTAAGAATATGAGCTGTTTGTCACTGCTCTATTACCATTGGCGGTAGCTACTAATCCTGTATAAGAGTAATGAACTGACCATAATTCAAAACCAACAATCATAATTGCTACCAACAAAAACCAACTTACTTTAAAATTGAACTTTTTATACTTTTTTAATAAGAAAAATAAACATATCAAATCAACCAGACCACAAGTTGTCAAAACGACTGAATATGAGAAAATATGGAGGTATTGAGTAAATAAGGCCAAACCTAGATGGAAGACCACAAAACTGGTAAAAATCATTAAAAAACCACGTTTTCTATCAGAAAAACAAAAAATTAACAGAAATGGGGCGAGTAGTATAATGAGGCCTAAAATCGTCTGAATCATTGTTTTGAATTATAACATGAAAAATATAACAGAAAATCCAGAAATAAGTATAGTCCTTCCCTGTTTGAATGAAGAGGGATCTGTGATTTTTTGTCTGGAAAAAATTAAATCTGTTATCCGGCACGATCATTTGAGTGCTGAAGTAATTATTGTAGACAACCACTCCACCGATCACTCAGTCGAACTGATTGAAAAAGAAAAACTTAATTTTCCTGAACTAACTTTATTAAAAGAAACTCGCCGAGGTTATGGCTCGGCTTATCTCAAAGGCTTATCACATGCTCGTGGGGAATATATTTGTATGTTTGACTTGGATGGTAGCTATGACTTCGCCGATATTCCGAGACTAGTAAAGAAAATGCGTGATGGGGCGGAGATGGTAATTGGTAATCGCTTTGCTCACAAATTGGAAAAAGATGTGATGCCTCTTCTTCATTATTTTGGTAGTCCATTGTTATCCGGACTAGTTCGTTGGTTCTTTGGAGTCAAGGTTCGTGATGTACACTGTGGAGCTCGAGCTATTACCAAAGCCGCTCTCAAAAAGATAACTCTTTATACGGCGGGTATGGAATTTGCTTCAGAAATGATTATCAAGGCGGCTAAAGCCAAACTGCGAATTGAAGAAATATCTATTCATTATCACAAAAGAATCGGTGAATCAAAACTGGAATCTTTTTCCGATGGCTGGCGACATTTACGTTTCATACTTCTCTATTCTCCTTTTGTTTTGTTTCTCACACCTGGATTATTTTTCTTTATCTTGGGTGGACTGGGAATGTTCTATATGTATTTTGAAAATTTAAAATTCTTTAATGTTCAATTATACTTTCACCCGATGTTTGTTTTTTCTTTCATGATGATTTTGGGTTACCAACTAATTTTCTTTGCCGGCTTTTCCAAAGTCTATGCTATTACCCATCTGGGGGATAATGATAAATGGGTTGAGGGTATGTTTAAATACATTACGATTGAAAGAGCAGGTTTTCTCGGACTTGGTATCGCTTTGTTGGGAGTTTTGATCTACGCTTTTATTCTAACAAAGTGGATCGTGTCCGGCTTTGGTGCCTTGAATGAGACCAAAAATGCTATTCTGGCTCTTACTATTCTTATTCTTGGTGTTCAAACTTTTTTCTCGGCTTTTATGTTGAGTACTCTGGGAATTAAAGAAAAATAGTAAAAATTATGAACCCCGCAAAAGGATTGGGATTGAATATAAGTTATTAAAATACATTCAACAACTTAAAATATGAAGACAATGACAAACAACGAAACAAAATCCTTCAGCGGGGCAAGAAAAATTGCTATTTTCCACCAATTTATGGACAATGTCGGAGGAGCAGAAATCCTCATCTTTATTTTGGCTCGCGAATTAAACGCTGATATTTATACTACCAATTACGACCCTAATATGATGATCAGGAGTGGTTTCGCTGATGTAATACCAAAGATGCATTCTATCGGCTGGGTGCCCAAACAAGCACCGTTTCGCCACGAATTAGCCTTCGTTAGATTTTTCTTCCTTAATCTCACGGATAAATATGATTTCTTTATCATCGGGGGCGACTGGGCCGTATCAGCTGCTTTTAACAATCAGCCAAATCTCTGGTATGTTCACTCACCTCTCAATGAGATCTGGGCTTTTAAGGATTATATTAAGAACAATTTATTATCGTGGTGGAAAAAACCTTTATTTGAAATCTTTGTCTGGGTGCATCGCAAACTAACTATTTATTTTTCAAAAAAGGTTGGTATTTGGATGTGCAATTCCAAAAACACTCAAGACCGTATCAAAAAATACTATAACCAAAATGCTCTGATAGATTTTCCACCTATTGAGTGCAATAAATATGAATACCGACCACATCGAGGATATTGGCTGGCCGTTAATCGTCTACTTGATCACAAGCGAGTTCACCTGCAAATGAAAGCCTTCGCCAAGATGCCTGATAAAAAATTGATTATCGTTGGTAGCTATGAAAAGGGTGTAAATCAATTTGAAGCCTATAAAAACTACGTGATTGGTCTAAAACCCAACAACGTCGAAATATTAAGTTGGGTGGATGATTCAGGACTAAAAAAACTATATTCTGAATGCATTGGTTTTGTAGCCACTGCCCAAGATGAAGATTTTGGTATGTCGGTAGTTGAAGCTATGGCTGCTGGTAAACCAGTCATTGCCGGCAATGAGGGTGGCTACAAAGAAAGTGTTATTGATGGCGCAACAGGTATTTTGATTGATGACATCAATGAAGACAAGATCGTGGAGGCAGTTAAAAAGATTGAACTAAATCCTGAAAAATACAAAGAAGTGTGCTTGGCTCAAGCCAGAAAATTCGATACCTCTGTTTTCGTGCAGAAGATAAATGACCAAATAGACAATTATTTTTCCAAACAAATCAGTACACAATAAATAAATCACATAATGAAAGATTCTTACCAAACAACTAACTATTTAGTGTGCACCTCCGAGCGATCTGGTAGTGGCTTGTTGTGTAATTTACTGAAAAATACTGGCCTTGCTGGAACAACAATAAGTGAAATACTGCATCAGGACCACTCCGGAACAATATCCAGCGTTGAGGAATTAAGAGGATATCTAGCTCAAAGTTATGAAATGAGTAGAACCGCTAACGGGGTGTCCGGTTGTAAAGTTCATTGGCTACATATTGAGAGAATTTCCAAACAGATAAACATATCGACCGATGAAGTTATTTCGTGCTTTCCCAAAGACATCCAATATATATATCTCAAGAGGAATGACCCTATTAAACAAGCTATTTCTCTATATATTGCTCAAAGGACAGGGCAATGGAAAAAAGAGGTTAGTGACGCAAAAGAAGTATTCGATATGACAAAGATAGATTTTTTACAAATACACCTAAATGTAAAATTACTTTGTGAGGAAAATAATGGATGGTCTAACTTCTTTTCAAAAAATAAATTAGTACATCAGCGAGTTGATTACGAAAATTTAATAAACGATCATCAGGGAATAGCTTTGGGTTTACTAAATTTTCTTAAAATTAATTATCCTGCCAACATAAATATACACAC
>JBAWVR010000027.1:0-10322 GCA_037147155.1 bacterium
TATTATTATTGAACATTAAAAAAATGGAAAATATAAATTTAATTGATCAGAAGAGTTTTTATCAGAAGAAAGGTTTCTGGTTATCACTTATTGTGTTGGCTATCATCATTATTGTGTTGGCCGGTGTTTGGTATTTTTATGGTCAGGGCAACGCTAGAAAGGGGTCATTAAGCAAGGCGCAGATCGAAGCTATCTCCAAAGCTTTTGCTGGAGCGACTACAACCAAACTGACATCGGATCAGGCCAAGGCTATTTCCAATCAGTTTAGAGATGCTCCAAACACTCAGTTGTCTCAGGACCAAATTAATGCCATTAGTCGAGCCTTTGCAGAATAGTTTAAAGAAAAATCTCCGTTACTAGCGGAGATTTTCATTTTGTTAATTTTGTGCTTAAATAAACTAATGAATTTATTAAAGATTTTAACTTTGGAGCCTAGTGCAGACTACGAGCTCTTGGATAGTGGGGAAGGAGAAAAGTTGGAGCGCTATGGCCAATTTGTTTTATCCCGTCCTGACCCCCAAGCTTTGTGGTCTAAAAAATTGCCTTTTGAAGAATGGAAAAAAGCCGATGCTTTGTTTTATCGTAGTGGCACTACGGCCGGTTGGAAAGTTAAGAAGGAATTGCCAAAGGAATGGATTATTAATTTGGCCGGTTTGTCTTTTGTTATCAAACCATCATCATTCAAACATACCGGTCTGTTTCCAGAGCAGGCTTCCAACTGGAAATGGATTGCAGAACAAGTTGAAAAGCGTGATCGAGAAAATAATGGAGAAAGCGTCAAAGTCTTAAACCTTTTTGGTTATACTGGCGGCGCTACTCTAGCGGCGGCCAAGGCTGGCGCTGAAGTGACGCATGTAGACGGTTCCAAGATTGTAGTCACTTGGGCCAAGCGTAATGCCGAAGTATCAAAATTAAATAAAGAACCGATTCGCTGGCTAATTGATGATGCCCGAGGTTTTGTGGAAAGAGAAATTCGTCGTGGTAAAACATACGATGCGATTATTATGGACCCACCGGCTTTCGGTCATGGTGCTAAAGATGAAATCTGGAAAATCGAGGAAGACTTTCTAAAACTTCTTGAGGCTTGTAGAAAAATTTTATCTGATAAACCATTGTTTGTGATTATTAATGGTTACTCAGCTGGTTATTCCGCTATCGGCTATCACAATGCTTTGGTGGATATGATGAAGGGACTTAATGGTGAGACTGAGATGGGGGAACTGGTCATCAAAGAGAGTGGAGATAGTAAAAGATTGTTGCCGTCTGGAATATTTGTTCGTTGGTCTGCCAAATAAAATTAGGAAAACAAAAAAACCTCCGATGAGGTTTTTTTGTTTGCTATTCATATCATTAACTGGTATACTACTTGCATATGAAAGTCTTTTTTAAAATGCATAATCTAATGGCCTCTCTAGCCAAATCCCTGCATTTTGCTTTAGTGGAAAAATGCGATATGTCATTTCCTCAGTTTATGTTTCTGACTTCTGTGCAGAATCATCCCGACAAATCACAAAGAATGCTAGCTTCTTTTAGAAAAATGACCCCAGCTGCGATTAGTAAACAGGTAGATTCGTTAATAGACAAGGGGTGGGTGGTTAAAAAAATTAAAAAAGGTAAGCGCCTCGAATACGCACTCTCGCTTTCTTCGGTGGGTAAGAAAAAATTAAAGCAAGCTGAAAAGATATTAGAAAAACACTACAAAAAAATATTGGGTGACAGGGTAGATAAAGAAACCCTGATTGTTGAGAAGAAAATAGATGATTGGCTGAAATTACTAAACACAGAAGAAAAGGATATTTGTTCAATATAATAATTAAATAATAGTAAATATGAAAAAAATTAAAACAGTAGCTCAATTCGTAGTTTCGTATAAATGGTGGATATCCGGTGTAGTTGTTATTTTGGCAATATTTATTTTTGGTCAAATGTTTAGTGCTAAAACCAGCAAGTTTGAAACACTAGAGGTTAAAAAAACAGACCTAAGGGAGATTGTTGGTGTTACCGGCAGGGTTAAATCTGCTCAAGATGCCTCTCTGTCTTTTGAACGTGGGGGAAATGTTGATGGTGTTTGGGTTGATACGGGGGAGCGGGTGTATCGTGGACAGACTCTAGTTTCATTGGTAAGTGATGATGTTGAAGCACAATTGAGCCAAACCCAAGCTTTATTGAAGAAAGAGCAAGCTAGATTGGATGAATTAAATTCTGGCACTAGAACTGAGGAAGTTGGTATTCAGGAGCTTTCCACTATAAAAGCTAAAACATCTCTAACTGAGGCAGCTAATTCATTTATTGATTCAGCTCGTGACTCATATACTAAAACCGATGATGCCGTTCGTGGCAAGATTGATTTACTATTTACTAATCCACGTAGTTCCGATGCCAAGTTAATTTTTAGTACAGATTCTTCTGTTCAAATTAATTTAGAATCAACAAGAGTTAAAATAGAAGATAAATTAAAAAGTGTTTTTTCTGCCCTATCGTCTCTAACTGCAGATAGCTTAATTGCTGGTGGGTCTGATAGTTTAACAAAAGTTTACTCTGACTTATTGGAATCAGCTAGAAGTTTTGCTGATCAAACCTCTTTGGCAGTTAATTCTCTAATAACTAACACTGTCGTGACGCAAGCCACGATAGACAACTGGAAGAGTAACGTTTATATTGCTAGAACAAATATTGCGAATGCTGCTTCTAGTCTGTCAGCTGCTCAAGAAAAATTTCTAGCTGCAGTTTCTACTTATAAGATTGAACAAAATCGCTTAGATTTATTGAAAGCTGGTCCAGTTAAAGAACAAATAGTTGCACAGGAAGCTGCAGTGGAACAAGCAGCAGCTAATGTAAAGAGTTCCCAGGCCCAATTGGCAAAATATCGTCTGAGTGCACCATTTGACGGAGTTATCACTAGACAGGATGCACGCTTGGGAGAAATGGCAGCTGCAGGTGAGAAGTTGGTTTCTGTGATGTCACTCGGGCAGTTTGAAATGGAGGCCTATATTCCCGAAGCAGACATTGCTAAGGTGGCTGTCGGTAATAAGGCCGAAGTTACACTTGATGCCTACGGCTCCGATCAAATATTTCCAGCTTCTATCTATCAAATTGAACAAGCGGAAACTTTCTTGGATGGTGTTGCAACATATAAAGTAAAATTAAAATTTGACAAAGAGGATTCAAGAATTAAATCTGGTATGACTGCAAATATCGATATTATTACCAAGGAAGTTAAAGGTGCTTTAACCTTGCCAGGCAGAGCTCTTACCACTAAAGATGGTAGCCGGTATGTAAATATTTTGGACAGCGAAAAGGAGAATTATACTGAGAATAAAGTTGAGATTGGAGTAAAAGATAATACTGGTATGGTAGAAATAAAGAATGGATTAAAGGAGGGAGACTTTGTGGCTATTCCAATTAGATAATTATGGAAAAAGAAAAAATAATAGAAATAAAACATTTAGGAAAGATCTACGATAATGAAGGGGCCAAGACTGAGGCCTTGCGTAGCGTGAATTTTTCTATTCACCATGGTGAGTTCGTGGCTATTATGGGACCATCGGGATCTGGTAAATCTACTCTTTTGCAAATCCTAGGTCTACTTGATCCGGCCACAGCAGGACAATATTTATTGTTTGGTAAAAATGTAGATAAGTTAACTGATGAAGAACAAGCTTCAATTCGCAATAATCGCATGGGGTTTATTTTTCAGTCTTTTAATCTTTTGCCTAAGACCACAGTTTTAGATAACGTGATTTTACCATTGGTGTATAGCGGTAAGCCAGAATCAGATTGGGAAAGTTTGGCCCTCAAGGCTATTGATGCCGTTGGTCTTAATCATCGCTTGATGCATGAGACTTCACAGTTGTCTGGTGGTGAAAAACAAAGAGTGGCAATTGCTCGTGCGCTCATTAATTCCCCAGAAATAATTTTTGCAGATGAACCGACTGGAAACTTGGATTCCAAATCTGGGGCCATGGTGATGAAATTTATCCAGGATTTAAATGAAAAAATGGGACATACTGTAATTTTGATTACTCACGAAACCTACACTGCCGAACATGCCGAAAGAATAATCAGAATTCATGACGGTGAAATTATTAGTGACGCCAAGGTGGAAAACCGTCAAAGGGCGACAGGGGAATTAAAAAAATAAAAAACATGATCTGGCAACATACATTAAAAACCGCCTTACGCGGACTAAAGACTCACAAGTCTCGCTCATTGCTAACAATTTTGGGTATTGTAATTGGTATTACTTCCATTATTTTAATCATGTCTCTGGGGCGAGGAGCTCAAGATTTGATCTTGTCACAGATACAGGGTATGGGATCACTAACTATTGCCATCTTGCCAGGCCGGGAGGCTAAGAGTCCGACTGATGTAGCTCAAACACTCAGCGATTCATTGAAAGAAAAAGATTTGAGGCTGCTGGAAAATAAAGCCAATGTTCCAGATGTAAAAGAAATCATCCCTGTTGTGTTTGGAGCAGAAACCGCGACATATCAATCAGAAATATATCATCTCACCATTTTTGGTTCTGGAGCTAGTATGATAAATGTTTTTGACCTACACCCGAGTGAAGGCGAGTCATTTTCTGAAGAAGATGTTAGAGCTCGAGCTGAAGTCGTGGTCATTGGTTCTAAAGTTAAAGAAAAATTATTTGGCACAGATGTAGCTATCGGCCAGAAGATTCGCTTGAAGGGAAGAAATTTCCGCGTGGTAGCAGTTTTGCCACAACAAGGCCAATCCTCGTTTGTGAACTTTGATGAAGTGGCAATCGTACCATATACTACCGCTCAGCAATATTTATTTGGTATAAAATATTACAATCGTTTGATTGCTCAGGCAACGTCAGAAAAATATCTTAATCAAGCTGCTGCTGAAATAAAAGAAACCCTACGCCAGTCTCACAATATTACTGATCCAGATAAAGATGATTTTAACGTGCAAACCCAAGCGGATATCGCTAGTCGTATGAAGAGTGTAACCACTGTTCTAACCTTGTTTTTGACTGCTGTGGCGGCGATTTCTCTTATGGTGGGTGGAGTTGGTATTATGAACATTATGCTAGTGTCAGTAACAGAAAGAACCAGAGAGATTGGTTTAAGAAAAGCTCTGGGAGCAACTAATAAAAATATTATGTATCAGTTTTTGACCGAAGCAGTGACCTTGACAGTTATTGGGGGAGCTGTGGGTATTTTGCTTGGTTCCGTATTTTCTCTTATTGCTTCGATCTTAATCATAAAATTTGGTGGTCTAGCCTGGTCTTTTACTTTTCCTTGGAGTGCCGCTATTCTAGGTATTGGCGTATCCGCTGTGGTTGGTTTAGTCTTTGGTATTTATCCGGCTCGTCAGGCTTCAATGAAAAGTCCGATGGAGGCTTTGCGCTATGAATAAGTAAAGTAGACTCTACCAACTTTTTAATTATTCTGTTATATTTGTTCCATGTCTAAAATATTAAGTGGCTTAGTTATTCGCGAAGAAAGAACCCTGATGTTTCAGGAGCTTTTTTCTTCATTGCCATTTAAAGCCACTCTGGCTATTGTGCAGGTAGGAGATAGACCAGATTCTAATTCATACATTAATCAAAAGAAAATCTTTGGAGAAAAACTTGGTGTTAAAATCTGGCATTTACGCTTTACCCCTGATATGGGAGAGGAAAGAGTGATGGAAGAAATAAAAGTATTAAATGAAGATAAAGATGTTCAAGGGATAATTGTTCAAGTACCACTTCCAGAAGGTTGGGACAAAAAGAAAGTAATAAACGTAATCGATCCCCAAAAAGATGTAGATGGTTTGACGGAGGCTAATCAAAATAAATTTTATGCTGGTGATAAGACCACTATCGTTCCAGCTACTGCCCGCGGAATTTTAACCGTGCTAGATTATTACAAGGTTAATTTAAATAACATTAAGGCAGTTGTGGTTGGTAGATCGGAGTTGGTGGGCAAACCGGTGGCTGAGTTGTTGCGTCGCCGAGGAGCGACCGTGGAAGTTTGTCATCGTCAAACCCCAGATATTCCAGCAGTGACTAGAACAGCCGATGTGTTGGTGGTTGCGACTGGTCAACCAAAACTAATTGGTGTTGATGGAATAAAAAGTGGTCAGACAATAATTGATGTGGGAATTAGTAGAACTACAGAAGGTAAGTTGTCCGGCGATGTTGATTTTGAAAACGTAAAAAACTATGTGGAAGCGATCACACCGGTGCCAGGTGGCGTTGGACCTCTAACGGTTTTATCTTTGTTTGAAAACCTCTATCAAGCCTGTATCGCCAAGTAAAATATAGGTTTTTCACCTTGTTTTTAACCTGCTTGATTATGCTATAATATACCCGTTCCACCACGGGTGTTTTTAATAACTAACTATATTTATTATGTGTTGTATGAATGATATGAGGGAGGGTGTAAAAAACTGTTGCCAGCATCATTGCAAGTGGGTAAAAGTTATTTTTGCAGTTGTCATTGTTATTATTGTTGTCTCAATGTTTAGTTGTGGGCATGAAGGCTATGGTGATAAAAATGTTGCCAAAAATACTATTACTGTAACGGGCAAGGCAGAGAAGATGGTTAAGCCTGATATTGCTACAGTCACTATGGGTGTAAATGAGGAAGCCAAGACTGTGGGTGCAGCTCAGGATAAGGCGACAACTAAAATCAATGCCACCATGGAAGCCCTAAAGGCTTTGGGTGTTGATACTGATAAGGATGTCAAAACTACTAATTACAGTATTTATCCACGTTATGATTATGTGAAGACAACCGGACCAGTTGATTATTACCCATATGGTGGTAAACAAGTTTTGGCCGCTTATGTTGTGACTCAGAGTTTGGAAGTTAAGATTCGCGATTTGACCAAGGCAGGTGATATTTTGTCCAAGGTTGGAACTATAGGTTTGAATGATATTGGTGGATTGCAGTTCTCGGTTGATAAAGAGGATGCAGTCAAGGATGAAATCCGAGGCGAAGCTATTAGCGACGGTAAAGCTAATGCTAAAACTTTGGCTAAAGAATTGGGAGTTAAACTAGGTAAGTTGGTTAGCTATACTGAAGGTGGAAACTATCCAATCTATGCGCGTGTGGATATGGTGTCTAGCGCCATGGGTGGAGGAGAGGCAAAAATAGCTCCAGTTATTGCTACTGGTGAGAACAAAATCACTAGTAACGTGACTTTGGTTTACGAAATTCGCTAAACTTTAAAGCAACAAAAAACAGCACGAGAGCGTGCTGTTTTTTGTTCATATCACAGTCTTTACATTCAGATAATAGTATGCTAATATGTATACCAGATGTACAAATTTTCTGCCAGGGATTTGGCCACGGTGGCCATTTTTTTATGCAGAGAAAAATCAGAGAGAGGGATAAAAGTATGCCATTTAAGCACATCAAAATCGGTGGACAGTTTTCTGCCGACGGTCTTACTAAAGACCGAGTCGCCAATGTCTCGGATGGAATTAAAGTCAGGCTCGATCATCGCCCTAATGACTATTTCGAATATTTTGAAATGTCGGATTCAGTCTTGGGTCAGTTGATATGCTTTGCTCAAAACAAGGTTGTCTTCGAGGCGGATTTCACTTACGTGCGGTTCAATTTTGACGTACAGCTGCCTGAGGCAGTTGAAGAGCTCACGAAGCTTGGTTTAAGATTGGTAACCGTCGAGGAACTCTTTTTGTTTGAGATTTTCCTCTTGGGTGAGACGAACTGTCCTCGTCCGGAATGGGAATTTTGGAAAGCACATTTGATGAATGTTAATGTCTTGGCTGGTCCACAAGATCATCCAAACTATACAATCCATCGTAGCCATCAAAGACGGACAACTTTCTGTCGGTCATTTCCTGGCAGAATGCTTTGGCGAACGAACATGTCAGCCTTCTTGTGTTTGCCTATTGGGCAATCTCCAATATTGGCAAAATAGTCTTGCCACAAAACAACCAGCGGTCCGTCCGGCCGCTGGTTTTTCTTTTGCCTTTTTCTATGCTTAAATTACATGGTAATATTGATATATGACTTTTCGCCAAACTCTACAAGAAACTACCAATGCTTTTGCCTTGGGCTACCAATTGGCCAAGGCTCATTTTAAAGTTCGTAACGAAGGAAGCTACCTTGGCGTATTTTGGTATCTTCTAGAGCCACTCGCTTTCTTCATTGTCCTCTTGTTTTTAGGAGGTGTGATCTACAATAATTCCATTCCTCAATATCCAGCCTATCTTCTCCTTGGTCTTATCATGTTTAACTTTTTTTTGGCAGTTACCGGCAATGCTTCAGGAATAATTATTAAAAATAAGTATTTTGTCAAATCAATAAAAGTTGACTCAGCAGCTTTTATTTTTGCCGGTGTGTTACAGAGCATTTTCTCACATATTTTTGAAGTTGCACTTTTTATTTTTCTTTTAATCTATCTCAAAACAAGTGTTTGGTTAATTATATTTTATCCCGTGATATTTATTTGTCTTTGTTTATTCACGACTGGTGTAGCCTTTATTTTTGCTGCAGTTGGCGTATTTGTTATTGATTGGGGCAATGTTTGGAATGTGGCAGGAAGATTAATATGGTTTGTGACCCCGGTATTTTATGTCTTACGCGATAGTAATAGTTTGATAGCTAAGTTTAACTATTTCAACCCCTTATCGCACTTTATTACTGTCGCCAGAAATATAATTGTTTATGGAGAGGTGCCAACCATATTTTCAGTACTTGGTATCATTGTAATTAGTTTTGGTACTTTTCTAGTTGGATATTTTATTTTTAATAAGGGCAAAATATATTTTGCGGAAAGAGTTTAATATGAATAATCAAATTGAACACAACCAAATAAAAAATGCCATAATTGAAGTAAAAAATATTTCCAAATCTTTTGGTATAAACAGTTTTGGTAATGACTTGGCCTTGGCCCATTTGGTAAATATCTTCAGTGAAAAGAAGGATAAAAAAAGTATCAAGGTTTTGGATAGCATATCGTTTGAGGTGAGCAGGGGTGAGATAATAGGTGTTATTGGTAAGAATGGTTCTGGTAAAAGTACCTTACTTCGAGTTTTGGCTGGGGTCTATCAAACTGATTATGGCCAAATTATCCATCGCGGTGACACTTTTTATCTTACCTCCATGGGTTTTGGCTTAATGGATCGATTGTCTATGCGTGATAATATTTATTTAGTAGGAGCGGTTATGGGTTTGAGTCAAAAGCGCATTAAAGATATCTTTGATCAGATTGTTGATTTTTCAGAACTGCGAGAATATGTGGACATGAAAATACGGCAGTTTTCTACTGGCATGATGGGTCGCCTTGGTTTTTCTATTAGTGTTTTTTGCATGAAGAATAAAAACTCGGAGATATTACTCTTGGATGAAGTGTTTGGTTCTGGGGCAGACTATGATTTTGAAAAGAAGGCAATAGCTAAAATGGAAGAATTGATTCAGAGTGGAGCCACCGTGGTTTTGGTTAGCCACAATTTGGAAATAATTGAGAAATATTGCCACCGAGTTTTATGGCTGGATCAAGGCAAAATAAAACAGTTGGGTCAGCCTAAAGAGGTGATTGAGAAATACAAGCAAATTTAATTTATGAAAATAATCTTTATCACTTTTGGTGGCCCAACTCCAAACTATCATGCGGCCGTTAAACGACTGTGTGCCCAAGCCAAGTCTTTTAATGTGTTTGATCAAGTGATTGGTTATACCGACAAAGACCTGATAGGCTTTTCAGGTTTTTATAATATGCATAAAGATTTTATAAAAAACAATTCTCGCGGTTACGGTTATTGGATCTGGAAACCGTTTCTTATTTTAGAAAATCTAATAAACATGCAAGAGGGAGATTTACTATTTTATTGTGATGCTGGCTGTGAACTTAATATTAAAGGTAAAGAAAACTTTTTACAGCTTTTAAGCCGTGCTCGCAATAATCTGATTTCTGCCACCCGTGGGGGGAGTGATGATTACCGCTATTCTAAGGTGGATTTAATTAATTTTTTAAATATGGACAAAGACCTGTATCTATTAAAAAAACCACAGGTTCAGGCTGGAGTTTTGATTATTAAGAAAACAGCTAAGGCGCTGGAATTATTCGAAGAATATTATGATATTTGTTCGCAGCACTATAACTTTATTGATGATAGTCAATCTGATACAGAAAACCATATTGGCTTCGTCGAAAACAAACATGATCAATCAGTCTTTAGCTTATTAGTTAAAAAACATAAGTTAATTAATTTTGATATAGATAAGTATATTTTTAACAATAATTTTTTAAACAGGAGTACCTATCCAATTTTTGTAATTAGAAACAGATCAGGTATATCACTTATAAATAATTATATAAATCGCTACCCAGTCTGG
>JBAWVR010000028.1:0-9843 GCA_037147155.1 bacterium
CCATTAATATTCTTTGCCTCATCAGAAGCCAGGAAGAGGATTTTGTTAGCGATGCTTTGAGGATCCACAAATTTACCATTAGGTAAAGTTTTAAGCATGGCATCCATTTCATCTTTTGGGGCGGTGAGCCAATAGCCGGATTGGACAGAGTGCGGTGAGACACAATTAGCTCGACCAAAATTCTTGAGTAGTTTGCTGTAAGCTTGAGTAATATTAATAACCCCCGCCTTGGCTGCTCCATAAGCCAATTCTTCATAATTACCAGACAAGGCAAATTTTGAAGAGATGTTTATCATTACACCAGAGTTTTGTTTTAGAAATGTTTCAATCACATACTTCGAAGTATTCATCATGGTAATGAGGTTTTCTTGTAGAGATTTTGTCCATATTTCTGCCGGGCCATTCCATTCATCTCCGTTTGTGTAGTGTCCAACATTATTGACTAATACATCGATTCTTCCAAATTTACTCATAACAGCCTCCACTGACGCCTTGGCTTCACTTTCATTTATTAAATCTGCTCGCACAGCCAAAGCAACACAACCCAGTTTCTCAATCTCAGCCACCACTTTACTGGCACCTTCAATATTACTTTTGTATGTAATAGCCACACCATAACCAGCCCGGGCAAAGGTGAGGGCGGTAACTTCACCAATTCCTCTTGAACCTCCAGTAATTAAAACTATTTTATTCATACAGAATATTATAGTGTATTTATGGCAATAAAGAAAACACCCAGCTTTTGACTGGGTGTTGTCTGATTATTTGTTTAAAGCTGCTCTAGTGCCAGGTCCAACTGTACCCAATTGCTCAAGTCCTTTGGCTTTCTGAAACTTTTTAACAGCAGCCACTGTTTGATTACCATAATAGCCAGTTGGTGTAGCTGTTAAATAACCAAGTTCCTTTAATTTTATTTGCAGTTCTTTGACCTCGTTACTAGTCATTCCAAACTTCAGTGGTTTAGTAAAAACATATTTGTTTATGTTGGTAGTAGTGCTAGTCACTTTTTTGGCAGAGACTATAACAAACAATGAGGCGCAGTTGCCAGTCGATGAGCAAACACTAATACTAGTAAAGCCAGTAGACTTACCTGTGATGGTCAAAACATTTCCTGACAATGACGCAGTGGCAATATCTGCATAAGTGTTGGTAGAGACATAATTGGCATTTGGCAGTCCGCCAGCAATATTTACTGTTGTATTTTCTCCGGCACTAACCGCTGCATAAGTCTTATCAAAGGTAATAGCCGTGGCTGTTACTGTACTAACATTAGAATTACTTACAGTTATATACACAGTATTGCATTGACCACCAGTCTGGCAGACAGTCACGTTGGCAGAACCGATTCCAGTACCAGTAATAACCAAGGTGCTTCCACTAATTGAGGCCGCAACAGTATTTTGATTTGAATTATTGGAGATATAATAACCGCCATTTCCAGTTAAATAAACTGAAGCTGTTTGATTGGCATTAACAGCCACATTATTTTGGCTGAAAACCGGTTGAACACCAGAGACAGTTGTTCCAGAAGAAGAAACTGATACGAGAAGCGCGATACATTCACCAGTTGATGAACAGACAGTAGCTGAAGAAGAACCAGATCTAACTCCAGTGACAGTCACAACACTATCTTTTAGACTGTATTGAACAATACCGTCATTGTCTTGAATTAGATTATAAGGGATTCTACCGCCAGTAATATTAACACCGAGCACTTGTCCAGCCATTACGCTCACATTTCTTTGACTTAAACTGATCGGTCCGCCATATGAAGCTGAAACTGTCACAAAAATCGTTCCACAACTACCAGATGGTGCACAAATCACAATCGATGAAGAACCGGGAGTGTTACCATAGAGGGTTATTGTACTGGTAGATAGATATGTTTGGACAATGTTAGCGTTGGAATTTGATGATAAATAATAGGTTCCAAAACCACCAGAAATACTAACAACCAAAGTTTGGCCAGTTCCAAGAGATGGATACGGCTGATTAAAATTTAGGCCAGTACTTGAAGATGTGTATGTACCGATAGAGGCATTAACTATGCCGCAAATATTCATATCAGTAGAACAGATTGTGACTGTGGTTGAACCAGTTGTGCCATTGGCATAAAGAGTTAAAGTCGGGCCATTCAAATTAGTGGAAATAATATTTGGGTTGGAATTGTTTTGAACTTTATAAAAACCACTTCCGCCCGAGATGGTGATTTGAGTATTTTGCCCACTAATTATTGAAGTAGTGTTTTGACTAAAACTCAATGTTTGAGCTGAAGAATTTTGAACAATAATATAAATACTGGCACAATTGGAGCTTGAGTTAGAGTTGACTAAACAAACATTAGCTGTGGTTTGACCAGAGCTCAAACCAGTCACAGAAATCTGGTTACCACTAAAGGAGATATTGGCAGCTTGTGGATTAGAGTTGTTAGAGAGATACAGTGAATTGGTGCCAATATTTGAGGCGTTGATAGTGATTGTCTGACCAACATTTACAACTGTACTTGATTGGTTGAGAGTAAGATTTGTATTGGTACTAGAATTGGAGGAAGCATAAGGCCACGATACGTCACTGGAGGCCTGGTTGTTTACCATTACAGATGCTGCACTGTATTGACCAATATTAAGATCGTCTAATCTTAGACTGTAAGAAAAATAACCACTAGCATTGGTTGTGCCAAGATATTTTAACTGTAGTCCGCTGACAGTTGAATTATAACGAAATAGAACATTGGCATTAGCATCACCGTTGGCAATTAAATTTACGTAGCTACTATTGTTTGCATCTGGTGTAAAAGAAAGTGTAGGAGTCATAGCCCAAGCGGTGTTGGATATGACTAAACCAAGTACAATGGCGCCGATAAAAAATATTTTTTTAAAAATGTTCATAGTAAAGTTGCGTTAAGTTGTTAAAAACTATTATTACAACTTAAATTATATCATATTGTTATCAAAATTTGGGTATTTTTTCGAAATTGAGAATTAGAAAAGGGCTACCAGAAACAACTGGTAGCCCTTCAAGCGTCTCTGCTGATGAGAGTCTCAGCAGAGCAGCCACGGAAGAACGAAGAGGAAGCAGAAGATGACGTTGATTCCAGAGAACAAACGATCTTCGACTGTCCATTTGTCTGCTGCAAAAAATGACAGCAGATTGGTTAACGTGAACAAGGCATTCGGCAGGACCGGACTGATTTCCGGATTTTTCCAAATCACGACCAGGAAGGGAATACCCGCAATCGCCGCCGCTAGAGTGGAAGAAATCAGAGCCCATTTGTCACCCTTGATTTTCCACAGTAGGAGACAAGTGATGACGAGCGCGGCCACTACAGAATCCAGCGTTGACCACTGGCATCTTCCCTTGAATAGGAGAACGATGGCAGTCAGAGTTGCTCCGCTGCCATAGACGAGCGGAATACTCGGATTAGCTTTCTTCTTGTAGGTCGTATAGGCCGTGATGAGATTCAGCATTGACCACAAAGCAAATGTGGTAAATGACAGATTTTCTCCCGTACCCATGAGGGTAGAGAAGATCATCAAGCTGTAGGCGATAATGCCGATTGTCAGGCTTGTTTTGGCCAGAATTTCCTTCATAACGGACCTCCTTGTTGGTTGTTGAAAGTGTCTGTATAGAGTATATCATATATTATACGATTTGTAAAGGGGTAATATTTGATATATTGACAATATACATCTTATCATGTATAGTAATATACAGTTACAGTTCAAGGTGTAAATGGCTTTTTGTCATTCACCAAGTTTGAAAAGAGAGAAGAAAGGACAAAACATGAAGATTGTTGTTGGTTCGACCAGCGAGCACAAGTTGGCGGCAGTCCGTCAGGCCTGTGTCCAGATTGGACTAGTGGCCGAAGTGGTTGGTATCAAAACCGACTCACGGCAGGATGAACAGCCGATTGGTACCAAGAGTGCTTTTCTTGGCGCTCGAATCAGAGCCAATGCGGTGCTCAGCGTCTATCCCGACGATGTTTGCATCGGTATCGAAAGCGGCATCGTTCACACGGGCAATCGCTTCGGTCACTTCATGGACATGGCCTATGTCGTTATCGCTCGACGGGACACTGACCTGATCGTGACGACGACGCCGTCCATTGAATTTCCGAGCGAGTGCTACTACGAAGCGGCGCGTCGCGGTTTCAAGACTACGACTGTCGGTTCGATTATCGCTGAGAAGTTTGGTGGCAACTCGACCGATCCGCATGCGACCCTGACCAAGGGCCGCGTGACTCGGATGAGCACGTTGGTGGCGGGACTCGTTCCGGCCCTTCTCCAGCTCGATACCAAGTCCTGATTCTTGTCTCGACTCATTCGCTCCCGCGCCACCTGGCCCGGGAGTTTTCTTTTACTTACAAAGGGTTACCCTTCGTTAACGAAGGGGAACCCTTTGTAAGACAAAAAGTGTGGTGTAATATGGTGCAAAAAAAACGGAGGTGAGACCTTAAATCAAGAAAAAGGTCTCTCCTCGGTTTTTTAAAATTACAAAATTCCCATCATTCCGCGGACAATAATATCAGTGGCTTCTTCTTCGTTGAAACCACGAGATAGGAGAGTTTCGAGCTGGGTATTATTGACTCTGCCGACGACAGCTTCGTGGGTCACTCTGGCAGTCGGATTAGCCACTTTGATGCCCGGTTTGGCCTCGGCGGTAGCTTGGTCGGCGATTATCTCTACGCAGTCCAGGTGGCCAAATGAGTGGCTTCCAAGGGCTTTTATGGTGCCTTTTACAAGGCCACTAGAGGCCCCAGAAAGGCCTAGGCGAGAGGTTAATTGGGCTTTGGCTTCTATACCTTTCAAGACCGCTTCTTCGGCTATAATGATAGAATCATCGGCCTTGCCGATAACCATAGCGTTCACTATAGCCTTGGCCTGGTCACCCAAAAAGTTCTTGTAATTCATGTTCATTTTGCCTTGGCGGTTGGTGGTGGCTCGGAGGTTGGTATGGCACACCCCACCTTCGGCAATGTTGATTTTGATGTCGGCATGAACGTCAGCTCCAGTCACTCCGTGGTCATGAGTTTCGCTGTAAGTCAGATGGGCGCCGGCACCCACATTGAATGTTCCGAGCATGTGATGAGCGGACTGTGCCACCGGGAAAATACAGTAAGCATTGAGATGGGCCCGAGCGCCGGCGCCCACATTTATCGTCACATCAAGCTCCTGTTTATAGCTTGCCGAAGAAATACCAAAACAAAATGTCAGTGGTTTTTCAATTTGAACTTTCTCGTCTATTGTTACAGTCAATTTCAAAACCTTGCCAACAGTCTCCTCGGCAAAATGGCAACCCGGTATCTCATGGGCTTGAATAACTTTCTTATTTATACAATAGCAAGAGCCACCATCGTTTTTACACCAGGTGTCTTTGGAAATTTCTTCGTATTTATTTTTTATTAAATCTAAGTTGGTCATTTTTTTCTTTAATTTTCTGTCTCTGAGTCTTCTTTTTCGTCATTGCGAGGAGTCTTTGCGACAAAGCAATCCAGGAAAGGTTGTTTTGTAACTAAAGGTCTGGGTTGCTTCGGATTACCTCGCAGAGACCGAAGGAAACAATTTTCCCCCCTCCATCTTCATCCTCTGATCCGCCAAGTCATACAATACCGGCTGATGCGAAATCAAAATCACAATCCTTTTCTCTCGCTTCATCTGCGCCAAACAGTCTCGAAGAAATGTGAGTGATGCCTGGTCCAGTCCTGCATCAGGCTCGTCGAGTATCACCACCTGCGATTTATTATTAAATATTGCCGACAGTTGCACTCGCTTCATCTCACCACCTGACAAAGTCTTGTCCACCTTACGTTTCAAATATTTTTTGGGGTCCAAGTTCACTAGTCGCACCGAGCTAGACACCGTCTTGGCGGGAGAATCTTTTTTGAACAATCCAACATACTGTGCCACTGATATTCCTTCAAACCTCGCCGGTTCTTGCCAGAGCAAACTCACCCCGAGTTGTGCTCGTTCATTCATTTTCAAGAAATTCAATTTGATTCCGCCAAGTCGAATATCCCCAGTCGCTCCACGATATTTTTCGCGGCCAGCTATGGTATAGGCGAGGCTACTTTTACCAGACCCGTTTTCACCAGTGATGAGTGTAATGGTCCCCGGCAAAAATTCGCCAGAGCACGCCGAAAGAATCTCGTGTTGGTCCACAACAAGGCTCAAATTGTCCAGTATTAGTGATTTATCTGACGAAAGCTTCGGTGACATAAGTAGCCATGATATTACGGAGTTCTTCCATGGTAGTGTCATCATAAGGCACACGGTCGAGGAATGTCAAATCGTTCGTAACGGACGGCACATACTTTTGCAAATAGTGTCTTTTGGCACCCTTCACCAATTTGCCAATCTCGTGAATATCATTTTCATCCAATTGGTCGGCGACCACAGTGGTGCGGAATTCATAGTCGGGTGCGAGGGTGCGAATAATCTCCATACTTTCCAAAATCAACTTGGTATCATGGTCAGCATTGGACACTTCACTATAGCGATGGAGCGGAGCTTTGACATCCATGGCAACATAATCAATATTACCTTGTTGTAAAAGTTCTCGCACATGGTCAGGCTTGCTCCCTTGAGTATCCAGCTTCACCAAGAATCCACGTTTCTTAATTTCCGCAATAAACTCACCCAAATCTTTGTGCAAAGTTGGTTCACCACCAGAGACCGTCACGGCATCCAATAACCCTTTTCGCTTATCCAAGAATTTGAAAAAGTCCGCGACAGACATGTGCTCCTCGATGGGATGAGTCGGATTGACCAGTTTGGTATTGTAACAAAAACCGCAACGCATATTACAGCCGATTGTAAAAACCACACAGGCAATCTTGCCGGGATAATCTATGAGTGTGGCTTTTTGCAATCCGCCGATGATCATACATTTTGAGCGAGTTTGTAAGTTTTGCGCATTTCAAATTCGGTCTTCTTACCATTGTTCCATTGCTTGATTGGACGCAAGAAACCCACGACACGAGAATAGACTTCGCAATCATTCTGACATTTGTCACAGTTGTCATGACGGCCAGCTTTGTAACCACATTGCGGACAGACGCTAAAGGTCGGAGTGATACTGAAATACGGCAACTTATAATTCTCACAAATTTTCTTCACCAAGGCTGGCACAGTTTTTGGATTGCTGATTTCTTCGCCAATAAATAGGTGAATCACAGTTCCGCCAGTGTAGAGGGTTTGAATCTTGTCCTGCAAGTCCAAGCTCTCAAAAATATCATCGGTGTGATAGACCGGGAGTTGAGAAGAGTTGGTATAGAAAGGCTCGCCACCGTTTTTGTTGGCGTTGATAATATCTGGATATTGTTCACGGTCCTTCTTGGCTAGACGATATGAAGTACCTTCGGCTGGTGTCGCTTCTAGGTTGTACATGTTGCCAGTTTCTTCCTGATAGGAGACCAAGACTTCACGCATAAATTCCAAAATATCCTCAGCAAATTTTTGACCTTCTGGTGTACCGAGGTTGGTGTGGATGAGATTTTCCGCGGCTTCGTTTAGACCAACGATACCGATAGTGGAGAAGTGGTTGACCCAGTAGGTGCCATAAGTCGCTTTGATATTGCGCAAATAGAATTTGGTATAAGGGTAGAGATTATTGTCCGTCAATTTTTCCAAAACTTTACGTTTGATTTCCAAACTTTCCTTGGCGACTTCCATCAAAGCTTTCAATTTGGTTTTGAATTCTTCTACGTTTTCTGAAGTGTAACCAATACGAGGGAGGTTGATGGTGACGACACCGACGCTACCAGTCAGAGCATTAGCACCGAAAAGACCGCCACCGCGACGAGTGAGTTCTTTGAGGTCTAGACGCAAACGACAGCACATAGAGCGAGCATCTTCTGGACGCATGCTAGAGTTCACAAAGTTGCTAAAGTAGGGGATACCGTATTTGGCAGTAATGTTCCAGAGGCCGTCTAAGTCTGGATTGTTGTAATCAAAATCTTTGGTGATGTTTACGGTTGGAATTGGGAAGGAGAAGACACGACCACTCGCATCGCCGGCCTGCATAATTTCAAAGAAAGCTTTGTTGAAAGTATTCATCTCGGCCTGGAACTCGCTGTATTTTTCCTTTTGTGGTTTGCCACCAATGATGACGGGGGAGTTTTTGAAGTTGGGGGAGACGGTGAGGTCCAGAGTAACGTTCGAGAATGGAGTTTGGAAACCAACACGAGTCGGCACATTCATATTGTAGATGAATTCTTGGAGAGCTTGCTTGACCTCTTTGTAAGTTAGATTGTCATAACGGATAAATGGGGCGAGGAGAGTGTCAAAGTTGGAAAAGGCAATCGCACCAGCGGCTTCACCCTGGAGAGTGTACATAAAATTCACCACCTGACCAAGAGCGGTACGAAAATGTTTTGGTGGAACGGATTCTACTTTGCCGGGCACGCCTTTGAAACCTTCCATGAGTAGGTCAAACAAATCCCAACCGACACAGTACACCGCGAGACTGCCAAGGTCGTGAATATGTAGATCACCACGGAGATAGGTATCGCGAATATTGGCTGGATAGATTTTGTTTAGCCAGTAGGTCTTGCTGATTTCAGAAGCAAGATAGTTGTTCAATCCCTGGAGAGAGAAATCCATGTTGCTGTTCTCTTTAATCTGCCAATCAAGCTTGCCAACATATTGGTCCACGAGGGCGACATGATTTTTTTCTGCCAAGTCACGCATTTCGCGATGCTGTTCTCGGTACAATATATAGGCTTTGGCCGTCACAAAGTGATTTTCGGCCATGAGTTCATTCTCCACCATGTCTTGGAGTTCTTCAACGGTTGGAGGGATGGCTCTAGTTTCAATAGATAATTTTTTGACCAGAGATTCACAGATTTTTTCTGCTTGTTCGTGGGTATATTCGCCAGTGCTAGCGCCAGCCTTGGCGATCGCTTCGGTAATTTTGGCAGGGTTAAAATCCTGTTGGCTTCCGTCTCTTTTAATTACAATATGCTTCTTGGTCATATTTGGGTTTACCCGTTAAAGTTCTAGGGTGAGTTAATTTGTAAACTTAAATAAATGTTCACCCGTTAAAGTTTTTACTAGCGAGATTGTATCCCTGATACAATCTCAAAGAAAATCAAAGATTTTCTACTAGTAAAAATTTTTTCGGGTAAAAAAACTTGGCGACGAGTGCCAAGCCTAACCCCATTTGAAAATGTAAGTCTGCTTGGCGCGAGCCAGTGGAGACACTTGCGTGCGTTTTACAAAGGGTCGGACTTAATCTACTTGTTTGTAGAAATACCGTTGCGCGACAGCGAGGGATTTGCACCCCACTTCACTTTGTAACTCCGTTTAATATTTAATTGTGGAGTTATTGTATCATAGTTGTTTTGCGTGACAAATATTTTTTCAAAATAAGAATTTGATTATGCCAAAAGTCAAATGTGTGTTTTAAAGTTGAGTAAGCTCGCACCCCTTTTTTCTCGTCATTGCGAGTCCTGGCGAAGCAATCCAGTCCTCTCTCTTCTTTCATCCGCCCAGGGCGGATCCAGTTCTTCATTTATAAAAAAATCGGCTCGCGACAGACCCTAAGAAGGGTAGTCGCGAGCCATTTTTTCTTCTTCGTCATTGCGAGGCTCTGCGAAGCAATCCAGTCTTCTCCCTAATCATCTCCATCTTCTTCTCCCTCCTCCAACTCTTAATCTCCGCTTCGCGTTTGCTAGCCGAAGACCGGTCCGGATGCTCTTCCGAATAGACAATTTCTTTGGCCTTTTTTGCCCGAGTATAATTACTTCCGATTTTGTTCTTATGCTCCAAAAACCGCCGTTTCAAATCGGTCGTAATTCCGGTATATAGCGACCCATCCGCGCATTTTAGGATGTAGAGGGAGTAC
>JBAWVR010000029.1:0-9376 GCA_037147155.1 bacterium
TAGAGCACTCGCCTGTCACGCGAGAGGTCGCGGGTTCAAATCCCGTCAACTGCGCAATACGGGACGAAGTATGTCAATAGACATATTTCGTCCTTTTGCTATATGGTTATTCTCCAGTTCTTGCAGAGAGAAATCACTTTTTATAATTTCCAAAGTCTTTTCTACTGGATTCATCCATTTATGTTTATAAACAAGGACTTTTTCATTGTTTAGGGTCCAGTTCTTACCGATTGCTACAACAATAGCTTTTTTCTTTTTTAAGTCCTTAGTTGTCTTAAAAACCTCTTTAACCTTAGAAGAAAAATCAATGGTTTCTTTGGTTAACTCAAGCCAATTGATTGCTCTTTTGCCAACGTCTTTTTGTCTTTGTTCTAATTCAACGACGGTGCTTTGTAGATCGTTTCTTTGTTTTACAAATTCCTCTTCAGAAATTTCTTCCATACATCTCATTCTGACTAAATTCTCTAACCCCTTTTTAGATTTTAGAAGTGTGTTATTTACATTTTCATAAACAGTAAAGTTTTTTCTGATATCTTCAACGTTGATTTCTTTAATTAATTCAATTGCTAAGTCGCTAATCTGTTTAGGTAAGTAAATATTTTCAACTTCTGCCATTAGTTCTTTTTCTAGTTCATCACCTTTACGATATCTGACCTGGGTACAGTTTTTGTTTTTTCTGGTCGTGCAGTAATAATAGGTAAAAGTCTTAATATCACCAGTTTTTTTGATGACTTTAGTTTTATTTATGGCTGTTATGTTACTTCCACACTCTGCACATCGAATAAGCCCTGTAAAAGGGAATTCATGCTGGTGGGGACGTGCTTTACCTTCTCGACCAAGTAGAATCTGGACCTTGTCATATTCATCTAGGGATATCATTGGCTCGTGTTTACCAGAGTAGGTTTTGCCAGCATAATTAAACAAACCAGCATAGAATGGGTCAGTAAGTATTCTATAGATAGTGCTTCTGGAAATTGGTTTGGACCCCTTTACCCTCATAGCCCTAGTTCTTAGTCCCCATTCATTATTTGCTTTTTCAAGTATTTGGGGAGGGTTGTATTTTCCTGTAAGCATCAGGTCCCAAATCTTTCTGACAATAGGAAATCTAGCGGGGTCTTTAATGATGTAATTCTCGCCTCTGGTTTCAGTTATGGTATTAAGGTATCCGAGCGGAGCCATCATCGGCGCCAATCCTTTTTCCAGTTTACTATTGAGACCTCTTCGAACATTCTTTTTTAAATCAATGATGAATTGATTTGCGGATCCGCTTTCCACACTGAAAATTAAAGCATTATCTTCTGGTCGGTAAATTCTACCAACTGTTTTTATGGATTGAATAATTCCTTGTTGAAGTAGCCATTGTAATTCACCGCTGTCCACAGGATTTCTCGACAGCCTGTGTAATTCCCAGCATAGAACTCCACTTACTTCTCCACTCTCAATCCTTTTTAGCATTGCTGAAAAAATTGGTCTGTTAAAGGGCTTCTTTGCTGATTTTGATTCAGAAAATATTTCTACAATTTCGATATTCTCTCTTTTTGCCAAAGCCACCATTATTTCGGTTTGATCTTTTATTGATTGAACCTGTCGATTATCATCTTCGGAAGACTTACGGACATATAGGAAGTATTTAATTTTATTTTCGTTATTCATTTTTTATTTTTGTTATTTGATAAGTGCTCGAATACAGCTCGGTGTATTAACCAAAGTTGATTCGTCGCATATTTAATTTTGCTATTACCCCTATTATAACATTTTCTGCATCTGTCTAGCAGTGTAGAAAATGTTATGAGGGCCTGGGGTTTAGAAAGCTTCAGTTGGGAAGGCAGTATCCAAGTCTTCCTTCCTTACTTTTGTTTTCACCCCACCGTCGTCAACTACATTGTTTTCAGGTGTTTTGATCTTATCGAAGTTATTGATAAAGACCACCTCTTTTCTTCCGTCTGCTGAATCCTTTTCACAAGTTATCAACCCAGCACTTTCCAGAGTCGGTATTATTTCCAATCTTAAGGCATCTAGATTTATTCTTCTCTCGAATACATCGTAATGTTTAATTGTAATGTCCTTTCTGGTAATACCATCTTTTGCACCACTTGAATCCTTGCCTTTGTTTTTTTCTTCAAAAGCGGGAACTATTACTTTTTTAAATATTTCATAGGCATAAGGTGAAATATTTAACTCCTGTGAGCTTGAGATGTGACGCCATAAGGCCAAAGCTTGTATTACGTCGTCTTCGTTAGCAGTAATGGTATTGCCAGAACGTTCACGCCACCAGAGATTCATTAGAGCCATAGCTTTAACTAAAGACATTAATTTTTTAACATCTCTCATGTGCCGAGGTTGTAACGAAGTACCAGGCTTTAGAAATTCTTTGAGAAGGCCAGCTGTGTTGGCGATTTTAATTTCTCCTATCTTTTCTTGCTTGATTGCTCGAATTCTTAGTTTCAGTAATCTTCTTGCCTCGTTGTTTTCTATCCCTTCAGATAGCTTTTCTGTTGAGGACTCCATTAGTACTGCGTTAGTGATTCCGGCTCGAATCTTTTCTTGATCAGTGTCTGGAGTCAACATAATTAGTCGAGTCATCTCTTGAGGGTCCATTCTTAATCCAGCAGAGCAGTAAACAATAGATGCATAACCCTTGAGAATTACAGTCTTTGTTCTATGTCCGCCTCTATCACTTTTATCAGTCATTTTCACTCTAGTATCTTTTTCATCGTGAGACAGAAAAGAACGTAGTCTTGATAATAGGGCAGGATGTGGCATGTCGGTAAAGATGATAATCTTTCTGGATAAGTCTACAGTCATTTCATTCTTCTCTTTGTCATAAGTTCCTTGTTCGTGAAAGAAAGCGGTGGGGGAACAATTCGCCAATTTGATTACGTCTTCTTTTGGGAATAATTTTGCCACCTCAAGTGCTGTGTAGGATTTGCCTGTTGAAGACGGTGAATTAAAGGATAAATTTGTTTGGGAATCTTCTGTATAAGCGGACACATAACTCAGTAGTGTAATCACTTTGTTAACCTCATCTTTCTTGATTGTTAATTCCAGAATTTTAGAGATGTCATCTTTGCCTATTGGACTAAACAGTGAAGGATCTATCTTTTCAGGATATTGTTTAGCACAGGTATTTAGTAGACCTTCTGGGGTAAGATTGAGTTTGGTCAGGTAATCTGTAATATCCCCATGTTCTCCAACTTCAGCTGGTAAGGTTACTCGATAGATTTTTTCAAGGCCACTCTTTTCTAGAATGTCTAAAACTTTTTCTGTTCCTTTTACGCCAGCCTCATCGTTGTCCATGCAGACATAGACACTCCTCGCTTCTTTTATGGATTCATCAACCCATTCTTCCTTAAAGGTTAGAGCACCATGGGTCGATGTTAAAGCGTAATATCCTCTGCTAATTAACGCTAACGCATCTAGCTCACCTTCACAGATAATGAGGTCTTTGTCACTTTCGGTGTAACCATACAGACAAGACTCAGCCCCTTTAGGATAGGTGGTCTTACTGCTACCAGTTGAAGGGTCTTCTCTTAGCTTAAAAAAGCCCTTGCCACTTTTGGTGGAAATAGGAATGGTAATAAAATTCTTACCGTAGAAAGAACCATAGCCCAGCTTAAAACTATCGATTACTTCATCGGAAATACCACGATTGTTTAAATACTCACGTATTTTAGCTGGTAAATCAGCGTGGTACTTTTCCACGATTTTGTTGCTGAAGATCTGCTCTTTGATTGGTTTTCTCAAGGTGGACGAATCGTCACCGAGAAATTTTGCTAGGGTGTGGATATTTCCTTTAGAGCCACACTTCTTACAATCATACTGTCCTGTCTCGGCATTGAAGTATAGGTGGGCTTCTTTGCCTTTACTGTCTTTGTCGCAGTCATTGAACAAGCAGGCGGTTATAAGTTCGCCCTTGTCTTCTTTGAATGCTATTCCTTTGTCTGATAAATATTTTGATATTTTCATGTTGTTTTAATTAATTGCTAATGCTGTTTCTGACCCCACTTTTTCTCTATTTAGTTTTTCCGCCATTTCTTTTAGTACAACTTCATGCAAAAGAACAAGCTGAATACACTGGTCCAAGGCCTCAGCCTGAGTCAGTTCATATCCATAGAGGCTTTTGACAAGCTCCTTGAATCTATTCAGTTGTTCTTCTGTGAGTTGCATGTGTTATTTTTCTGGTTAATTTTGTTTTTTTGGGCAAGCCTAAAACGACCGCATTAGGTTTGTCGATTAATGCCCAAAAAACGCTTCTGATAAGTCTAATTGTTCTTCTTGATACAATCCTTGCTTTTGGCTCTTAGAGCTCCTCCTGAGTAATTTTTGTGCCATATAGCACCCTCCACGGGGGTGAAAGTTAGATTGTCGAAATGTCTTAACAGTCTCAGTCTGCCTCTGTTGCTAAAATCACTCTTTTCAACTAAAAGATTGAAGTTTGCACGGATTCTTCTTGGAGATAATTTCTTTCCCCAAACAGCTCGGCCAAAACAGATAAGGCTTGAATGGGCAGGGAAGTCTCGGACCATTTCGTCAAAGTTTGCTTTAACGGACCGCATTTTGTTGTTTTTTAAGTTTTGCCGCAGCTATTCCTCTTTTTGTAGCGTAAGACAAGTCAGTTCTGTACATTTCACTTGTAATACTTTGAACGCATTCCAATAACTTTTGGTTTAAAAGTTTTCTCTTGTTTTTGTATTCGTTTTCCATGTTTTAATTTGTTAACTAATAATGTTTATCGACCGTACTATTATTTCATTCAGAGGGTGAGCAAAAAGAGTATCGGTGAGTAAAAGGTGAGTAAAAGAAAAACGCACCATGTTAAGGTGCGCCTTGGACTGTTAAACTATTTTATAATACCCATTTCAGACCCTCGTCATTTAAATTAAATAGGGGTGAGCCAAAAGTCTTCATAGATTTTTCATTTAAACCTCTGGCAGCATCTCTTACGCGACGAATTTCATTTGGGGAAACTTCTATCTCGTCGGTCATTGCTCGAATTCCCTCAATTTTTCTAACAATATTAATTATGTCTTTGAAGGATGTGTGATTACCTCTTTCATAGTCTTCAAGTTTGTACATTGTGCCACCTACATTTATAGGGCCACCAAACATCAGTTTGATTATGTTAGTTCGAATATTTGCATCACGAATCTTACATTTTCCTGTCTTAAAACTTTTATCTCCTATTTTGATTATTACCCCTCCTTCAACCATTTTTTTGATTTCCACTATACCCATTTGTCTAAGGGCAACCTCAGTTCTATTTTTAAGTTCACTCATGTACTCTTCTATGCTAGAGCTTAAACAGCGAATGTGAATCATTTGAGTTCCAATTCTAAATTTAGAAACGAAACTGTTAAGAATTTTTTCATCTATTATTTTTATAACTCTTTTGTCTAAACCAGGTCCAATTAGCTCATCATTTAAGGAGCGTAACTCATCTTCCAGTTGTCGTATTCTTTCGTCGGCATCTTCAGCTTGAGCATACTCTAATAACGGAACTAGATCAGTGAATGATATTCGTAAGGTGTTACCTAGACCACTAAAAGATCTTCGCTTACTTAACAATAATTCACAAAGTTTATATTTTAATTTTTTGGTGTCGTAGTAGTCGGAGTGGGGCATTACTAGATTTTACAACATTTAAGTGAACAATGCTATTTATGAAATTTGGGTGTAATCCCTAATTTATATAGATGTTTCAGGCTTTAATTTGATTATCTTAAATTAAATATTAAGTCGTTAACTTTTAATTTGCATTGTTTATATTAAGGTGCTATGATTGACACATGGCAGATAAATATAAGGCGGGCACATATAAACAAAATGATGGCTATAAGAGTTTTCAACCATCAGAAATAAACAAAGCATTTGAGTGGACAGACAAGAGAATTGATCTGTTGCTTTCTGATGCCATGAGATATCTTGGAGAGCTTAATGCTTTTTCTAAATTGGTTCCTGATGTGGATTTCTTCATAAAGATGCATATTACAAAAGAGGCTACTGGCTCTAGTAAAATTGAAGGTACCAAAACAAATCTAGATGAAGCCCTTCTTCCAGAAATAGAAATCGGTCCAGAAAAAAGAGATGATTGGGAAGAAGTTCAAAATTATGTAAAGGCAATAAACTACTCTATCTCAGAACTTGAAAAACTGCCTCTCTCAATGAGGCTTGTTAAAGACACGCATAAAGTGTTGCTTTCAAGTGTGCGTGGATATACAAAATTGCCTGGGGAAGTTAGACGAAGTCAAAATTGGATTGGCGGTGCCACGCTAAAGGATGCGGTATTTATTCCTCCACATTATGAAACTGTTGCAGAATTACTCAGTGACCTAGAAAGATTTTGGCACAATAAAGAAGTTGATATTCCTGATTTAATTAAGATTGCTATCTCACATTATCAATTTGAAACAATTCACCCTTTTCTCGATGGAAATGGTCGTATAGGTAGGTTGTTGATCACTCTTCATTTAGTAAGTCTAGGTATATTGCAAAAGCCCACATTATACATTTCAGACTTCTTCGAGAAACATCGTCCTCAATATTATGACGGTCTATCAAGAGTTAGAGAAACAAATGATCTTGAACATTGGCTACGCTTCTTCTTGACTGGAGTATTGGAAACCGCAAAAAGTTCACGACAAACACTGGAGAAAATAATTGACTTGCGAAAGAAATACGAAATGACAATAGAAAAAGGTATGGGGGTTAAGCGTCAAAAACTGGGCAAGGAACTACTAAGACTATTGTTTTCTAAACCAGTTGTAACAATCAGAGATATTGAATCATTGCTCTCAGTTACATTTCCTACAGCTTCAGCAATTGCAAAAGATTTTGAACGCCTAGGTTTGTTTACTGAAAAGACTGGTTTCAAGAAAGACAGAATGTATTGTTTAACAGAATATATTAATCTCTTTAATAAATAATTAAAATATGGAAAACTTCAATCAAAAGACATCGATGATTTGGAATATTGCGGACATCTTGCGTGGTGGCTGGAAACAGCACGAATACCAAGATGTGATTTTGCCTTTGGTAGTTTTGAAACGTTTGGATTCAATTTTGATTGATAGTAAGCCAAAAGTTTTAGAAAAGTATAATGAATACAAGGGAAAGGTAAATGATCTGGACCCAATTTTAAAGAGAACTTCTGGTGTGGCTTTTTACAATATCTCTGACTATGATTTCAAAACCCTACTAGGTGAACCTAAACACTTAGCCAAAAACTTCAGACAGTATATTAATGGCTATAGTAAAAATATTCAGGACATCTTTGAGAAGTTTGATTTCAATAAACAATTAGAACGCCTTGAAGGTGGTGACTTATTATTCTTAGTTATTCAAGAATTGAACAAAGTGGACCTGCACCCTTCAAAAGTTGATAACTATCAGATGGGACATGTTTTTGAAGAACTTCTTAGACGATTTTCTGAAATGTCCAATGAGACTGCTGGAGAGCATTACACCCCAAGAGATGTTATTAGTCTTATGACGGAAATGTTGTTTTCTCCAGACATTAAGGACCTCAAGAAACCACATGTAATTAAAAAAGTGTATGACCCAGCCTGTGGAACAGGAGGTATGTTGTCAGTGGCTAAAGATTACATTCTAGAGCACATAAACAAAGAGGCGGATATTTTCCTTTATGGGCAAGAATTGAATTCGGTTACTTTTGCTATGGCTAAGTCAGACATGTTGATTAAGGGTGATAATCCAGACCTTATTCGTGGTGGAGAAAAAGATCACTCAAAAGCTAGTACATTATCCAACGATCAATTTTTTGGCGATGTCTTCGACTACGGACTTTCGAATCCTCCCTACGGAGTAGACTGGAAGAAAGATAAGGATGCGGTTGAAAAAGAAGCGGCTCGTGGTTACGCTGGACGATTTGGTGCTGGTACACCCAGAATCTCAGATGGCCAGCTCTTGTTTTTGCAACACCTTGTTTCAAAAATGAAACCAGAAAAAGATGGTGGTTCACGTATTTCTATTGTTCACAATGGTTCGCCTTTGTTTACTGGCGATGCTGGTAGTGGGGAGAGTGAGATTCGTCGTTGGATTTTAGAAAAAGATTTACTGGAAACTATTGTAGCTTTACCAGATCAATTGTTTTATAACACTGGTATCAATACCTATCTTTGGTTTGTGACTAATAGAAAAGCACCTGAAAGAAAAGGTAAGGTTCAACTTATCGATGCTCGTAACTTCTTCAAAAAAACACGCAAGAGTCTTGGTAGTAAACGTCATGAAATTGATCCAGAATCAAAAAAGAAGATTATGGACCTCTATAAGAACTTTGAGGAAAATGAATTTTCTAAGATTTTCAAAACAACTGATTTTGCCTATCGACAAATTACTATTGAAAGACCACTTCGTTTAGTCTTTGATTTAACTGATGAGAAAATATTGGCTATTAGAGAGGCTTTGGGTGTGGATATAAAGAAAGAGATTGAAAAGGCGACCAAAAAAGGTGTTGAAGAAAAAGAGGAAGGACTAAAAGTAGTTACTGCAATATTACATTTGAAAGGTAAGAAATGGACCAATCGCGAAGCCTTTGTAAAAGATTTGGAGAATGCTTTTAAAAAAGAAAATATGAAGGCGTCTGCTAAGGTTCTAAAAACTATTACTTCAATCCTAGGTGAAAGAAGTGAGGAAGGGGAAGTATGTCTAGACAAAGACAATAAGCCTGAATCGGATGGCGAGCTACGTGATTTTGAAAATGTACCTTATGAAATGGATATTAAAGAATATTTTGACAAGGAGGTAAAACCATATGTTTCTGATGCGTGGATGAATGAAACAGTTCGAGATCATAAAGATGGCAAGGTGGGTATTGTTGGATATGAGATTCCATTCACACGACATTTCTACAAGTACGAAGCACCACGAAGTCTTGAGGCGATAGAGACTGATATAGAAAAGGTTGAGAATGAATTACTCGAGTTGCTTAAGCAATTGTAAAATATATGACAGCTCAAACAAACAGTAGTAGAGGACCGATTGATGGAGTGGAAATATATGCTAAAAAAATAATTAACGACGGTACAATTTCTTCTGATACATACGCAAAAATTGTAACTGATAATTATAGTGGAAAAGGAAATGCAGTTAATGAACCTTCTGATACGACATCTGATACGACAAAGGTAGGTGGTATTAAGGGTATATTTTTCGAAGTCGGTGGCAACATGCAACATGATGGTGTGATACAAACAGACAAAGACGCTGTTGTTGATGTAAAAGTTCGTGGAAATTACACAAGTAATAAAGGTAAAATAATTCAAGGTGAAGCGGTTTTGAACAGTTGGCATACAACATGGTGGGGCGTGGCGATACTGACTGTTGTTTGTGGTTTCTTGGTGGCTAGTCTTGTTTATAT